>CALLWY010000064.1 GCA_938015865.1 uncultured Planctomicrobium sp. | reverse complement strand
CTACGGGGTCGCTTCGCAAATGTCGAAGGGGAGATCCCCAGCAATTCTCCGGAGATTGAGTGGTGCCATCGCCGTCTCCTTGCCCGCATTCATCGCCGAACCATTTCCGGTCTCCGGCAGGAGATTGAAGCGGTCGATCCGAGCGTCTACCTCGAATTTCTTGCACGGCATCAGGGAGCAATCCCCGGGCAACACAAGGAAGGGGTCGATGGCCTGCACGATGTCATCTCTCAGCTGCAGGGAGTCGACATTCCCACCGGAGCCTGGGAACAATCTGTCCTGCCACTCCGAGTCAACGGATATCGTCCCCAGTGGCTGGATGAACTCTGCCTGTCAGGGGATGTTGGCTGGGGACGTCTGGAGCCGTCCACGAAGCGGAAATCGCCCGGCAAGACGTTCGCTTCAATGACACGTTCCATCCCGGTCTCGCTCTTTCTGCGGGACGACTACCCGTGGCTTGTCGATCAATCACGACCGGCAGAAACACCAGCTGCAACTCCCCATGCGAATGGAAACGGAGTGGCCTCTTCGGACGAGAGACCGTCGCTGTCGGAGTGTGCCAGAGAGATGATTGAGCTGTTGAAGAACAAGGGGGCGCAGTTCGCAACGGATCTCTGTCGTGATCTCCAGTTGCTCCCGAGTCAGGGGAATGATCTGCTGGGGGAACTGGTGGCCGCTGGGGAGATCACAGCCGACGGGTTCGCTGGACTTCGAAGTCTGCTAAACACAGGAACGTCGGACGCGGCCCCGGGTCTGCCGAGCCGATATCGTCGGGTCCGCCAGCGGCAACAGAGCCTGGGGCGCTGGACCCTTCTGACTCCTCCGACTAGCACACTCTCTGAGGACGAAGTAGTGGAGGAATGGGCCTGGCAATTGATTCGCCGCTGGGGCATCGTTTTTCGTGACCTGGCTGTGCGGGAATCGATCGCTCCACCGTGGTGGAAGCTGCTGAAGGTGTACCGAAGACTGGAGGCACGGGGCGAACTCCGTGGAGGTCGATTTATCCGTGGGGTGAGTGGAGAGCAGTTTGCGACCAGTGAAGCAGTTCGGGAACTCCGTGCCGTCCGGGCGGACGAGTCACCGGGACACCTGCTCATTTTGTCCGCTGCTGATCCCCTCAATTTGACGGGAGTGATTGGTCCGGGGCTTCGAATTCCCGGGCTGGCAGCTCATGGAGTCGCTTACAAGAAAGGTCAGGTCGTCGGCTGGAAGAAGGGGGAAGACTTCTGGATTTTTTCCGGTCTGAGCCTGCAGGAAAAAAATCAACTCGCCACAGCATGGGGAGTTATTGGCCGCTTCACAAATTCGGGAGCCTCGCGGGCTCTCTCCGAAGTTCCTCATTCATCTGCCGAAGCAACATCCGCCGAGCTTGAGCTAGCTGAAGAACGGCACAAACGTGGGAAGAAGAGGAGCCGTACGCCAACCCGATCAGGAATCCCGAAGCCGTTCCCGTTTTAGAAATCAGAACGGATGCTGGAAAGAATCCGTTCACTCTGGCAGACAGCTATCCAGAGCAACTGCCTAAGGCCTGACCGCCGAGGGCTCTCACCTTCAACCGGAGTTTCATCGACAGAGGGAGAGCCCATTCGCCCATCAATACATGTAAATAGTTTCTCAAGATGGACTGTTTCTCGGTGACATCAACTGTCACTGGCTCAATATCTCATCATGAGCCCGAATGTATCACTGAAAGAAAAGTGTCTACGGACGCTGCCTCATCGAGTCGGAACGGCAACAGCGCAAACGGCGTTTTGATCGCTACCATTACGGATGGTGTCAATCTCCTGTCGGCGAACCGGCAGTTCCCGAGGAGCTTCCACGCAAATCTTGACTCGTGATCCGTTCACTGAAGACACAGTGAGACGAATGTTCTCCCCGATTTGAATCGACTCGCCAACTTTTCGACTGAGAACCAACATTTCAACCTCCATGAATGTTTCTTGGTGGATCGCCCACCAACACGTTTGTTCAACAGCAACGACATTTATGCAGATACTGCGCCAATTGAGGAGGAGATCAAAAATTCAGTCAAATTTTCGAAATTTCCCGGAAAAGTGAAAAAAATCCGGGATGGCGCAAGAGTCTGCTGAGCGACAGCCGCTCAGCTGGTGAATCGATGGAAAGACAATCTGGTGCAAAATAAGACGCGCCCTTGTGTCTTATCTTGCTCAATTGTCCCGAAGAGCTACCCTCACCCTGAAACAGGAGATCTTTGATGAGAGGGAGGACGAGAGCATTTCGAGTCCCCCAACTCTGCAATTATGGCAGTCCAATTCGGCAGGCAAAACTGGAAAGCGGGTGCCAACTTGGCGGAGCCAGTTTTAACAACACCAACGTAACGCATTACGCAGACATGCGTTACAATCTTTTTCACTGCCACCAGATTTTGGCGCACCGTTTGCCCTAGGGCAGACAATCACAAAGTTACTCAACTTGAGAAACAACTGCTCTCAAGCAAAATCATAAGTTATGTGGGGAAGGAAGGATATCAATGGCGATCTCGGAAAAAATCATCGGAATTGACCTCGGGACAACGAACTCTGTTGTCTCTGTGATGGAAGGGGGCGAAGTCAAGGTGATCGCCAACCAGGAAGGTTCCCGAACGACTCCCAGCGTCGTCGCGTTCAATGATAAGGGAGACGTCCTTGTTGGAGAGCCTGCCAAGAGACAGGCCATCACCAACCCGGAAAACACAATTTACTCCATCAAGCGGTTCATGGGGCGCCGCCACAATGAAGTGGAGTCCGAGGAAAAAATTGTCCCTTACAAGGTGGTCGGCTCCGCGAATGAATACGTCAAGGTCGACATCAAAGGGAAGCAGTACACCCCCCCTGAAATCTCCGCTCATGTATTGAGCAAGTTGAAGGATGCTGCCGAGAGCTATCTGGGGCACCGGGTTAACAAGGCTGTCATTACGGTTCCTGCCTATTTCAACGACGCTCAACGACAAGCTACCAAAGACGCCGGCCAGATCGCCGGACTGGAAGTCGCTCGTATTATCAATGAGCCGACCGCAGCAGCATTGGCCTACGGTCTGGAGAAGAAGAAGGACGAAAAGATCGTTGTCTTTGACCTCGGAGGGGGAACGTTCGACGTCTCCGTGCTGGAAGTCGAGACCGGTTCTGTCGAAGTGCTGTCCACCAACGGGGATACTCATCTGGGAGGAGACGACTTCGACGAAGTCCTGATCGATTACGTCGCAGAAGAGTTCGAAAAGGAACAAGGGATCGATCTGCGCAAGCAGCCCATGGCACTGCAGAGGCTCCGCGAAGCGTGCGAAAAGGCAAAGAAAGAGCTCTCCTCTCTGCAGAGCACGGAAATCAACCTTCCGTTTATTCACGAAGCCCGTCACCTGCAGATGACCATTACCCGGTCTCAGTTTGAACGACTGATCGATCCCCTCGTCGAACGGTGCCGCAAACCGGTCGAACAGGCCCTCAAAGACGCCAAGCTGACAGCAAGCGACATCGACGAAGTCGTTCTCGTGGGAGGATCGACCCGAGTCCCCCTTGTTGTGGAGATGGTCAAGAAGCTGTTCAATGGTAAGGAACCGCATAAAGGGGTGAACCCGGACGAAGTGGTCTCCGTTGGAGCAGCGATTCAGGGGGCGATCATCGCTGGAGATGTAAAAGATGTCGTCCTGCTGGATGTGACCCCGCTCTCTCTGGGAATTGAGACGGAAGGGGGCGTGATGACAGTTCTGATCGAACGGAACACAACGATCCCTGTCACCAAGACTGAGACCTTCTCGACAGCGGCCGACAATCAGACTGCTGTGACCGTTCGCGTCTTTCAGGGAGAGCGGCCAATGGCCGGGGATAACCGGCTGTTGGATCAGTTCAATCTGGAAGGACTTCCGCCAGCTCCACGGGGTGTTCCGCAGATTGAGGTGACCTTCGATATCGACGTGAACGGTATCCTCAGTGTTTCTGCGAAGGACAAAGCCACCGGCAAGCAGCACAAGGTGACCATTCAGCAGTCCAGCGGACTCTCGGAAGAAGAAATCGAGAGAATGCGAAAGGATGCGGATGCGCACCGGGAAGAAGACAGGAAACGTCGAGAGCTTGCAGAAGTCCGTAACAAGGCGGGTAACTTTGTCTACCAGACAGAAAAGACACTTAAGGAACACGCCGACAAACTGGACGATGCTTCCAAGAGTGCCATTGAGTCCGCAATGCAGAAGGTACGGGACGCAGAGAAGGGTGACGATCTCGAAGCATTGAAATCCGCTCTGGAAAATCTGGAGCAGGCAACTCACGCTTTGAGCAAGCACATCTACGAAGCGACCAACAAGGCTTCATCTGGTGCCTCTGACAGCGATGCATCTTCGGGTAGCAAGCCGAACGATGACGATGTGATTGATGCGGAATTCGAGACCAAATCGTAATCCGCTGTTCACACCAAGGTGAGGACGTCCCTTTCCTGACAGGAAGGGGATAACGACATCCGGAAGACTGGACGTGCCTGACACGTTCAGTCTTCTCTTTTTGATTCTCGGAATCGTTCGTTCACCGGATGGAAGCCTCCTCGTTGACCGCACGCTCACAAACACCCTGGAGAGTTCAATTCTGAAGGGGGAATCAATCCGCGCTGAAGCTTCAGAATGACTGCAACGGATCAGGTGTGGACGCTGGGATTGTCCAGTTCGCAGCGAGGCATCATCACACCCCGCCCTCCGGTTCAATGACGGGCATTCGGCCAGCAGTATACAGACTGAGAAGTACACACTGGTTCGTGATTCACCCGGGATCAACAGAGAGTCATCAGGGAATTGCGCAGAAAAGAACCCCTCTTACATGTTTCCATGCAAGAGGGGTTCAAATTGAAAGACTGTGCTGTCCGTGATCACTCAGATCACGGTTGCATTGGATGCTTACTTGCAGCTATTGCATGGTGTTGCAACAGCACCGCAGCAGGGAGCACCAGCACCAGCACCAGCTGCGTTGACAGGAACCTGCACGCTGACGGTCTTTTCAACCATCCGGCAGACAGGAACTTCGATTTCCTTTTCCACCTGAACCGGGACCTTGACGGTGTAGGTTTCCGTCTTTTCCTCGGTCACAGTGTCACAGACAGTCACTTCGTACTCTTCTTCCCGAGTCTTGGGAACCGCAACGGTGTATTCCACAGTCTTGGTCTTGGTCACAGGAACCTGACGAGAAACTGTGTAGGTCCGAGTGCGGGTTTCCGGTTTGGAGACAGTGACTTCGTAAGTGTACTCCTCTTCACGAGTCACCGGCTTGGCAACCTTGTGAGTGCTGGTGCGTTCTTCTTCCTTGCAGACGGTGACGTTGTAGGTGTACTCCTCTTCGCGAGCGACCTGCTTAGCGACCTTGTGAGTGCTGGTCCGCTGTTCCGGCTTGCAGACCGTCACGTTGTAGGTGTACTCCTCAGTGCGAGGAACAACCTTGCAAACCTTGACAGTGCGAGTGCGGGTTTCCGGCTTGCAGACGGTCACGCTGTAGGTGTACTCCTCGGTACGAGGAACCTGCTTGCAGACCTTGCGAGTCCCAGTGCGGGTTTCCGGCTTACAGACCGTCACGTTGTAAGTGTACTCTTCATCTGTCCAGACCGTACGGCTGACCGGCACAGTGCGAGTCTGAGTCTGTGGTTCACACACGGTCACTTCGTAGGTGAACTCTTCCTGACGACAGACAGGCTTGCAGACAGTGTAAGGAACTTCTTCCTGAACGATGTTGGGAGTCCAGGACCGGACACACTTCGTTGCACAGGGATTACAAGGATCAGGAACCTGTGACACTGTCCAGCTTCCGTTGTCACGGCAGACAGTGCGGGTGTGAGTTTCCTGGACATTTTCCCAAACAGGACGTGTCCCAACGCGGGTTTCCGTCCTGGGAACCATGACGGTGACAGTCTGTTCGACGTTCTCCGTCACCTGGCTGGGAACCTTACGAATTCCCGTGCGCTGCTCCTGATGAGGAACCATCACAGTGTAGGTGTATTCGACATCTTCCCAGACCGTGTCATAAACAGTGCGGGTGCCAGTGCGCTGTTCCTGATGAGGAACCATGACCGTGTAGGTCTGCTCGACATCTTCCCAGACCGTGTCGTGGACAGTGCGGGTGCCGGTGCGGGTTTCCGTCGTCGGGACCATGACCGTGTAGGTGCGAGTGACGTCTTCCCAGACGGTGTCATGAACCAGCCGCTTGCCTGTGCGTGTTTCCTGAGTCGGGACCAGAACCTTGTAGGTCTTGGTGACTTCTTCCCACTCGGTGTCGCAGACGATCCTCTTCCCGGTGCGGGTTTCAGTCGTCGGGACCATGACCGTGTATTCCGAAGTCTTCTCCTCGGTCACCGTTTCGTATTCGGTGTAGGAAACTTCCTTGGTGCGGACTTCGTTTTCACTGTAAGAAACGGTACGAGTCCGCTTTTCGGTACGAGGGACTTTCTTGGCAACCTGATAAGTGCGGGTCCGCTCTTCGTCTTTCCACTCTGTTGTGGTAATGGTTCGCTTTTCAAGAACGGTTTCCGGAGAGAGAATTGTCCGTTCAACCGTCTGGTATTCAGGAGCGCATCCGTTACCAGCAGCGGCAACGGCTCCCGTTGAACACCCGTTATTGCATCCGCCGGCGGCTGCACTGGCCCCCGTCGAGCAAGCAGCAGTGGCACATGGAGCCGTATAACACTGACGTTTTTGACGACGATGCCAGCCGCAATCGCCAGCGTCCGCCAAGTTCGCCGTTGCCGTCGTCGCGACGGCAGACAGCACCAGTAAAAATCGCCTCATAGATGTCCTCCCCTTAGTCGTTGAGAATCTCACTGGACTGAACTATTTACGTTCCCCACTGAAAAAGACCCCGGTGGAGTTGTCCGTCACAGGCAAGCTAGAAGGCCACGAGACGATTCTTTGGGATCTGTTCAACACCCCAAAATGGGCATCAACCAACCAGAACCTTTAGTCAGCGAGGGTTACGCTCTTGATTTGAATGTCAAAGTTTCTAAGGAAAAACGCACATTCTGGTAACTATGGATAAGATACGGGGCAATTTACACCACGCAAGATGGTGCCTGCGAAAATTTGTCTATTTGGATAAAGTGGGAAGTTTTCTCTTAAAGAACGGTGATTTCAGTGCTCAGAAAAACATTCCTTTGCTTTCTTTCGCTGCATGTCTTTTCCGCATTGATGACTTATGCGGCCAACGCAAACGAACAATCGATATTCCCGGCACAAACCTACATTTCAGTTTCTGATCAGACGCCTGTCATGGTGGGAGACAAGACTCTGAAAACTGTCCCTCTGGGGACCGTCGTTGTGGTCTCCCGAAGCAATGGAAACTGGAGGTACTCTCAGGATGAAAAAGGCTGGCTCCACCTGCGTCATCTCATCACTCCACAAGACGCAATCACAAAGTTCACCGCGGAAATTGCAGACAAGCCGACATCACGTGCCTATCAATTACGCGGAATTGCGTTCATGACCCAGGACGAGTGGGTCAAGGCAGCCCAGGATTTTGAGAAAGCGCTGGATCTTGGAGAGAGCGGAGTCACTCTTCATCTGAATCTGGGCGCGTGTTACACGCAGATGGGCGAACTTGCCTCAGCCATTGAAGAATACGATGCCATCCTGAAGACCTATCCAGACGATTTTCACGCCAGTCTCGCTCGTGGAAACGTTCTTCTGTTGCAAGGACAGTTTGCCGCAGCACTTCGCGACCTGGAACATGCTTCCAAGCTCGATCCGAAATCAACAGATGCTCTGGTTGCCCGTGGGGTCTCGCTTCGAATGCTGGGACGATTCGAGGAAGCGATCACCCAGTACGACAATGCCCTGAAGATCGATCCCAAGCGAGCGGATGCTCTTGCAAACCGAGGGTATTCCCGCAAAGCCCTTGGTGATCTCCGCGAGGCGTTAAACGACTATGAAGCCGCTGTCCAGCTGGCTCCTGATTCTCCGGGAATTCGAAATGATCTGGCCTGGCTACTCGCTACCTGCCCGGACAAGTCAATTCGCAATGGGGAACGGGCAGTCACACTCAGCGAAGCCGTTTGCAAAGATACGAACAACAAGAACGGGGAGTACCTCGACACTCTGGCCGCCGCTTATGCCAGCTGCAGCCGATTTCCGGCCGCAATTGAAGCAGCTCGACTCGCTCTGACGGTGATGGGCGATCACCCCGGAGCAGAAGCAACGAAGAAACGTCTCGAACTCTACGAAAAGGAACAACCCTATTTCGAAAATCCTGCTTCCGCCAAGGAATCACAGGAGTAATGTTCCTGAAAAATGAAATTGAAAGAGCCCACGTTCAAAGTCAGTTGACCTTGAGCGTGGGCTTTTTCGTTGAGACGCCTCTATCTCAGATGGCATTACGACTGAACCAGCGGGGCCCAGTCGAGATGGAACATATTCTGAGGCGATTCGTTCCGCTGCCCGCGAACCGGAGAGTAATCACAGGCCGAAATTGTGTTCTTGAGGGGATTGAACTCCAGAATACGGAGAAAGCCATCTCCTCCCCTCGGACGCATCTGAAAGTTGACGAGCATCTGATGCACGCTGTTTCCTTGGGGTGACTGACTCGTCAATCGCGCCAGACCGTCATAGAGGACATGCCCATTGATTGTCATGATGAAGTTTTTGTGCTTCGAAACCAGATTCGTCCACAACTCTTCTCCATCCATGACATCATCCCCCGTTGCCGCTGCAATCGGATAGGCATGTGGATTCCATCGTTGATTTTTGCCGTACGTCTTCCAGTCATAACGGGTGTCATCGTGGTACATGTACGCATGCGTGACCAGAATGACCTGAGCATCAGGATTCGCCTCCACAACGGCATTCGCCCATCGGACAACATCCTTGCGCGGTCCGTACTCCAGACAAAGGAACAGCAGTTTCTGACCACACGCCGTCACCTGGTGGTATGAGTTCTCCAGTCGATCGGGCTCCTTGTCATAAGTTCCTCCGAATGTCGGCAGCCCCCGAAAACGTTCGACCGGAAAATAGTCACTCAGCAACGTGGTCCGGTCAGTGCATTTCCCCTGTTCGCTGTAATCATGATTCCCCGGGACCAGAAAATAAGGGACCTGACCATCGAGAATGGACATTGCTGCCCGGGCGTTCTCCCACTCAGCAGGTGTTGCACGATTGGTAATGTCCCCAAGGTGGACCACCCCGACGATATTACGAGCCTGTTTCTGTGCGACTATCCATTCCGTCTGAGCCTGAAACAGCTCCGGAAAACGTTCGCTGTAAATCTGAGTATCCGGCAGAACCACGAGACTAAATGCCCCATCAGCAAGGGGGGCCGGCTCCCCATCGACCAATACAGCATCCGCATACGGATCAACCTTCGCCTTTGCCTCTTGCGCAAACAGATTATGTGGTCGTAGTAATGTGGCCCCAACGAGGGTACTGGCAGCCGATTTCAGGAACTCACGTCTCAATTGAAGCATCACACAGAATCCTTTTTGCATTACAGAGCAATACCGGTCAAACCCAGCAAGCACGGAACAAGATGCGTTAAGAACTGAAGCCCTTTACGCACGATCGCGTCACAAAATCCTGTTGCCTTCATTGCAGATTCAAACTGATTGTGCAACTGAACGCACATGTAATCATTAATAATCGAACTATTTCTCGCGAAGAATTTTCATCCGGCACGTCAATTTTCAATACAATTCAATAGAGAAGCACTACGGTGACCTTTAATGCAAGAGGTTATCTTCATTCACCGTAAATCACGAAGGTTTCTCCGCGCAACTAAAGCATCACAAAGCTCTAAGGACTACAATCGACAACGCTCTCTATTTTAAATCCAGTTGAAAGTGATTCTGACCATTTGATGTGATGACCACATCAAATGGTGTCTGATCGATTCGGCCAAATTTCTCGGGAATAACAGACTTGTGCATTTTCTTGATTTCCTCTGTCGTCAATTCGTGTTCCTCCTTGATTTCACCGGAATTCTGGCCAGCAGTCACCAAAAATTTTCCAGGACCAATGATTGCCCCCTTCCGACCGCGAGTCATGAGCTCAAACACTCCCTCCGCGTTGGTATTGGCATAGGCCGCTGGACCAGATTCTGGAACAAGGACAACTGACGCATTGGACAAAGGCTGCCCCAAATAGGTCACAGTCCCACTCACTTCCGCAAGCTCTGGACCGGATCGACTTCCGCACCCTACAGCTAGAACAATCACACAAATGCCCCACCTAAACATGCTCATAAAGCCGAACCTTTATCTATGAATCTATGAACAAGATGAGACAAACCAGACACATACAAGACAATATCAATACTCTCCGACAACTCCACCGTCGGCACGCCCGCCAAGGCGCTGATAAAGATTGTGGTCGATGTTTTCACTCAGGAATCGAACACTTCCGTCAACTAAGAGGAAGTGAACCCCTCCCGCATGATACGATTTGAATCCCCAGGAATAGTTGTAATTTGCCGGATCAGTACAGCTGGGATTACTGATCTGAGAAGCCTGTGCATTACGGCACGTTGTAAACTCATTTATTGGAGTCACTGTTGAAGCGTGTGCATTCCCATTCGAGTTCGAAAACCACCAACCATACTGGAAATGTGACTCTGTGTAGCAATCTGGACGCACTTCGCCGACAAAAATGGTATTGGACGTTCCATCCAAAACATCACGAACGCTAAGGAAAACCCCTCCATAGCTAAACATTCCTGAGATCTTTCTTGGATCACTTGATCGGCCATACACTTCATTTCCGGCAGGCAGATTTTCTGCATAACCAACAAATGGCTGACAGGCCGCTGACGCACTTTGTGTAATTTGAGATCCGATTGATCCGCTGTAGCTTGCCTGCGCGAAATTCGCAGTGTCCCTTCCAGACCGATTGGTACTCCCAACAATACGACGAGGCCACGGATCGCTGGGACACATTGCATAGGGTGTTTGCTTCTCTCCAGCTTCGTCACCGTCTGCAAGAACCTGCCGGCTGACACTCCCCTGGACCCCGCCATACTCCACACCTGGCCGAGGACCGTCAAAATGCAGCTGGTTATACAAGGCAGCCTGATCCATAAATGGGAGTATTCTCACCTGCCACCCAGCGCGCGGAAGATTATTCTGCCCAGCAGTGCTGCCGATGGGGAATCCACCATTCACATCGTGATAGTTGTGCAAACCAAGTCCGAACTGCTTCAGATTGTTCTTGCACTGGGATCGTCGGGCCGCTTCACGTGCCTGCTGAACAGCAGGAAGCAGCAGCGCAATCAACACCGCAATGATCGCGATCACAACAAGAAGTTCGATGAGAGTAAACGCGTACCGAATGGAACCTGAACGATTCATGCCAGACCCTTCCTAGACCAGAAAGAACAGAAGACATGGCTCACGAGAGATGAGAGAAAATGACTGGTGTACCGCCTCGACGTTCCGAGTCACTGAATGCTTTCAGTAACTTGATTCGCCGAGACTGAACGTCGAGCGCAAAAAACGGATATGATATCCAGACGGAACACAGAGATCTGCGCCCGCCATCGAATCCAGAGCAGCAGCAAGAATGACAATATAAAATGGGGACAAAACAAACGCAACAATGTTTTTTGATAAAAAACTCAACACCCCCCAGACAGGAGACACAATCTATCCAAACACCCGCTGGATATTTCATCCGACCCAAAATGCCTCATCGGAATTCACATCCCATATTGCTTGTTCTCACGAGAACGACAGCCCTTTTCATCA
>CALLWY010000063.1 GCA_938015865.1 uncultured Planctomicrobium sp. | reverse complement strand
ACAAGGGAGCCGTAGCCGTTTTTCTCATTCAGGGCAATTTCAAAACACGTTCTCAAGAAGGAAAGCCCCTTATCAGGCATAATCCAAGCCCCAATGCAACCGGAAGCAGCGAAGCAAACCTGAATTGACAGCAAATTGTTCCACTTGTGGGGCACAACGGAATCATCTGTCCGCTGGCTCGGCGCTGACAGGATCCATCGCATTCACAGGATGATCCAGAGGTGGCACACTCACCCGCTACGCTTCGCTCCAATTGACAAACATGTGGAGCGAAGAGCTGGCCTGATAGCGAGACCGAACAGGAAGAGAACCGACACGGAACGGCGAGTGCGCCAATGTTCGCGGCTGGCTCGATTGCTCCGTCTATTGCACCTGATCATGGGGAACAGTCGCTGGGATGCCGACTCACTTGCAGAGGAAGTCAGCTGCTCCCGCCGAACCATCTACCGCATACTCCAGACCCTCGACACAGCCGGTGTCCCCTGGCACTCCGATCCCACCACCCGCTCCTACCGTGTCCGCTTTGGCTATAAGTTCGCTGAACTGGAACAGGCATTCCCCATTCCCCGTGACTCATAAGAACCGCAAGGAAACGGAGTCACTGAAAGCTGCGACTGTCAAACTGCTGCGCGACATGGAGCAATTTGTGGAATCTCTGCGTGACTTTCACCGTCAGCTGGTAGATGAGGCAGTCAATGGGTGATCAGGCAAATCTGTTTAGAGATCTCTTGACTGGGTTATTGATCGGACTTTAGTATATGGCAAAAGCGGCGACTGCCGATGGTCAGATGGCCATTTGGAATCCGCCGTGTACCCCTGTGTCTGGGCGGCAGTTTGTGAAACTGATATCCCCTTTTGGTATGGCTCATACATTTTGTAATGTAAAAATAGACATCTAAACAATAACGCAAATAATAGAAAACGCAAATAATAAATAAAATCACAAAAACATAATCATCCAAGAGATCGACTAACACGAAATAAAGCCGCACAGTAAATCTGTGCGGCTTTTTGCATTTGGTAGAGAGTAAATCTCGAAGTTTTGTCTTGTTCTGAAAAAACACGAATAAAACAAAAAGTACCATTCAGCGCAAAGAGGTGATCAATGTCGATCTCATTTTCAAATCATGCAATTTCTCGCTTAAAAACAAGATTCTCTGGGAAAATTAAATCCGTGTTGGCAGCGTTCGAAAAAGAACTTCAGTCTTTTTGGGCACTGGGGAGAAACGGAAATTTTGTTGTGCCAGTAAACTTGAATGGAAAGCGAGTCGAATTTGTAGTTGCGGAAAAAGAATTTGGACAACAAATCCACATTATCACTGTGTTTTACCGAACATTCTGAGATCCCCTGAATTGATTTTTGCGATTTCAACAGTCACTCCACCCGTACCACTACGAGGGCCATGATGAATCTTAATGACTTTTTGTTAAATGAAGTTGAACAGACTCTGAACTCGTATCGAGCCAAGCCTTCCTTGATTGAAGAGCAAGCGAATCAGGAGTCCGAGATTACTACTGGTGGATATGTTCATAGGCAGATCTACGAATTGATTCAGAATGGAGCTGATCAAATCCAGGCCGTTGGAAGAACCGGCGATATTGAGATCGTTCTAACGAAAAAAGCACTGTATTGTGCGAACGAAGGTGAGCCAGTGACCCAAGGTGGGATCAGGGCCCTGCTTCAGGCACACTTATCTCCCAAGAAGGATGGGCAGATAGGCCGGTTTGGCGTGGGGTTCAAATCGGTTCTCAAGAGCTGCGATCAGCCAGAGATTTTCAGCAGTACGGTCTCCTTTCGATTCAATCCGACCTCCCTTCTTGAAGAGATGAAAGATCTCCGGCCGGGTTTGCTTGAATATCCGAAAACTAGAACTGCTGAACTGATCGGCGTTGAAAACGAGGTTGAGAACGACACGATACTGAGAGAGCTTCTCGCAAAATATCAAACCGTCGTTCGACTGCACCTTTCCGGATCAGCGGCAGAGGATCTGCAGGAACAAATTAAGTCATTTCGTGCAGAATTTTTGATCTTCTCTGCTCACGTCTCAACGCTGACATTCAGAGGATTCAATGGAATTTCCCGTACCATGAAGGCGGGTGAATCGGGAGGAGTGATCACGATTGATGAAGGAGGGCAGGCGACGAAATGGCGGTTGTTTAAGTTTAATATTCCGATTAATGATCTGTCTGTAGAGGCCCGCGATGAAATGGATTCTGCCCTGAAACGGGCTTTGGCTCGAACATCTCACGAGACATTGCCGATCGCTTGGGCTGCGCCTATCGATAATCACAATCGTGAAACGAGTCGCTTCTGGGCATTTTTCCCAACCAACAATGAGACATCACTTCAAGGCATTCTCAATGCACCTTGGAAAACAACTTCCGATCGAGAGCATCTGCACGAAGGAGCATTCAATAACGAGCTACTACATCGAGCCGCATCCCTGATCTGTGAATCCCTTTCTGAGCTAAACACGACAGAAGATCCCGTTCGTTTTCTGGATGTCCTGCCTGCAAGAAATGCGAAGGGGTGGGCTGATGAAACATTGGCATCGGTAATCATTAATGATCTGAAGGTTCAAAAATGCCTGGCGAAGCGCGATGGTACACTTGAATTACCGAATCTCGTTCATCGCCTGCCATCAATTGCCTGCGATGAAAACATTGCAGCCCTGTTGGATGAGTTGTCGGATGTTCTCCCTGAAAGACTTGGGCATTCATTGATTGGCACACGACAGAGAAATGCACAAGCCAAGCGACTCGGATCTCCTGAACTCAGCCTGAAAGATCTTCTCGACAAAATCCTGTGTGAACCAACCCCAGAGCGTTCTATTGCAGCACTTCGTCTTGTAGATGCGTTTTTGGACTGCGATAAGATCTCGGTGTGGGAACAAAATGAGATTAAAAGTGTTCGCTGCATATTGACCCAAGTTGGGGATCTTGTCTTGCCCGACAAAAGGACAGTCGCACTATCCGAAGGGGATAGTGATGCTGCAGATGCTCACTCACAACTTGTGCACCCTGAAGTAGCAGCACATCCGGACGCTAGGCGAATTCTTGAAGAACGCTTCAAGATCACGGGTGCCGATATGGAAGGAGCCTTCCGAGCACTACTCCACAACAACACAGAGCACACTATGCCCTGGGATCGGTTTTGGAAGTTGTCCAGAAACATCACACCAGAAGCTGCATTTCGAGTTATTGAAGAATCGTGGCAACACGTAATCAAAGTCAAAACACGAGATGGGCTGTTTCACCACTTGGGCGAAACCTTGCTTCCTGGGACGACCATCAGTGAATCCAACGCCGTTGACAGAATACAGGAAGTGATTGTCGACATGGATTTTCATGCAACGGATAAGGATTTGTTGCAAGCGATTGGAGCAGTAGATCAACCCTGCGAAGGAAACACATCTTGTGAGAAATACACGAAGGGCGGAGACACCTCTAAGAGATTGCTTTTGGAATACAAGACGGAATTAACTGAGAATTTTCTCGCACGATGTGCCTCCGATGGGAAGCAAAGACCTCAAAAGTCAAAAATCAATATCCGATTCGATCGTCACATTTTCTATTTACCTCGTCTATCAATTCTTGCGTTACTGAATAGAGATGCTGCAGCACTGGTAACGTCCTTCTACATTAACATGGCACATAATGACTCCTTTTGGGACATCATACACGCTACAAGAGAGGCTGATTACCCCAAAGTCCGGTTTCCTTCAATAATTACCTGGGCGATTCGCAACTACGGCTGGGTCAATACAAGTCAAGGTCCGCGAAAAGTTGAAGAGTCAGTTGGTCCGAGTCTCGCCAGATGGAAGTCGTTTCTTTGCGTTGCCGACTGTTCATCGGAAGATGCTGAACTGCTGGATTTGACGGCGTCTGAATCCGAACTATCAGAGCAGCAAATTAATTCGGCCCTCGATTTCGCAAAATCTTTCACTGGAGAGGTCGCTGAATTAGCTGCATTTTATGCCATGGCTTCAAGTCAAACTTCTCCGCCAGATGAGGTTCGCTGCCGAAAAGGAAAAGGATGGGACTTAGCTGCACCGCACCAGATCATCCTGGTGAAAGATGAAGTGTTGTGTAGCGATCTCGAAGTTCGGAATGTCCCTTGGATATTCACTTCCAGCAAAGAGATCTACGACGTTTTGATTCAGAACTGGGGCTTCCAATCGGAGGAACCACTTCCGATTGGATTCGAACCCATCGATGATCCGGTATTAGCGACAGCACGATTTCCTGCTCTCCAGAATACATCGGGATTTCCAGAGGGCTTCAGGCTGCAACCATGCGTGAGACTTTGGATCGAATATCGGCATGGAGTCGAAGGGGTTACACGAAAGGAAATTGATTGCATCAATCGTGATCATTGCCTGTACTACGTGGAATCCGACCAGGACGACACGCTGATCAATACAATTTTGGGATTGTTTCCAGCTATTTCGGAAATAGATCGCAACCGGATCTTCCAGGAGTCGAGTGAGAAAATCCTCGAATCACGTCGCAGGGAGATTAGGGAAGCCGTCACGGTGGAAGAGAAGTTACTTGCTGCAATTGGAGTGCAGCAACTGCAATCAAAAATTGAAAAGCGACATCTGGAATGGTTGAAACAGCAAGGAGAAACGTCGGACGTCCAGATCGCCCGACTCGCACATTCGTGCTTCGGAGCAGATATACTCAGGGTGTATCGCGACGTGTTGGCATCTCACGGGTTGAATCCTCCCGGACGTTGGACCGGAGGCCCGAAGGCGGTTGCATTCGTTGAGGAGTTGGGATTTTCCAAAGAGTATGCAGGGACCTCCGAGGGAAGCCATGATCCGTTCATAGATACGATCGGCCCTGTCCGACTGAATGATCTTCACGATTACCAAAAACAGATGCGAGATCGCATTATCGAAAACTTGAAATCGATTGAGCCACAGCGAGGAATGTTGAGTCTGCCCACTGGAGCCGGGAAGACAAGGGTGGCCGTTCAGTCTGTTGTCGAATGGTTCAACACGGAATCGTTCCGCGAACGGGGAGTTCCGGGTTCGGTTCTCTGGATTGCGGGAAGCGATGAATTGTGTGAGCAAAGTGCTCAATGCTGGCTTCAAGCGTGGCGTGCGTTTGGGCCGGTGAATCAGGAGTTGCGTATCAATCGGCTTTGGGGAGAGACTAACGAGCGAATTCAGCGTCCAGGGCCGGACGTTGCTTCAGTCGTGGTTGCGACAGAAATGACCTTACGAAATCGATTGGATCACGACGATTTGGATTGGGTTTTTGACCCGGCTGTGGTGGTCATTGACGAAGCTCACCACGGAACTGCCCCAACCTTCACAAAGGTACTGAAGCAGTTGGGGATCGACCAGCGGGTGACGAGCCGACCCTTATTGGGATTGTCGGCGACACCGTTCCGAGGACAAGATGATCTGCGAGAAACACTTCGTTTGGCGTTTCGATTTGGCTTTCAAAGATTCGATCTCGGTGAGTACCAAGGGGACGACCTTTACCGCAAACTTCAGAGAGATGGAGTTCTCGCATGCGTTGATCATGAGGAACTCCAGGGTGCAATAATCACTCCGACATCAGAAGAACTTCGCACTCTGGAAATGACGCCAGACTTCCTGCCCTCCGGGGTAGAAAAGCGGCTTGGGAAAGACGAAGTTCGTAATCAAGCTATTCTCGACCATGTTCGTCGTCAGCCTGCCGATTGGCCGATTCTGCTTTTTGGAGCAAGTGTTGAACATGCGGAAGACATTGCGATTCGATTATCGCTTAGCGGTATTCCAGCTCAAGCGATATCGGGAAGCACTCCAGCCAGCCAGCGGCGGCACGCAATCAAATCCTTTTTAACAGGAAAAACGCGAGTGCTGACAAACTATGGCGTGTTGACAACGGGATTTGATGCTCCTGCTGTTCGGGCCGTTTACATCACTCGACCGGTATTCAGCCCCTTACTGTACCAGCAGATGGTTGGTCGAGGACTGCGTGGTCCCAAGAACGGTGGAAAGGATCGCTGCCTGATCGTCAATGTTGCCGACAACATTCAACAATTCGGCCACGAATTGGTGTTTCGAAAATTTGATTTCCTGTGGAATCGGTGAGTAAATCAGAGTGTTGTATCATTCATCAAAGGGAGTTGAGTTCTGTGGGAATGCTCCGCTTGCGCTTCGCTGTGTGTTGGCGGATGGTTCGTGGCTCGATTACATAGCAAAGCTGTAACAAGCATCTCCGTGCGATTCTTATGAATCGCACGGAAGCGAAATCCCTTCAAAACGGTGACGTTTAAGCTGGTTGAGGACGGGGAGCGGTTTATGGAGTCCGTTCGTCAGTTTCACCAGCTGCTGTGCGAAGAACCTCCCATTGATCCTTGCTAGCTCCCCAATCGACAAACAAATGAAAATGCCCGGAGCCAGTTTCACAACCTTTGAATTACTGAACACGATTGGCAAGGGATGTGCGTA
>CALLWY010000062.1 GCA_938015865.1 uncultured Planctomicrobium sp. | reverse complement strand
CACCAGTCAAATCAAAGTCAATCACATTTGACTTTGGTTCAACCGTCGCTGTCAGCGTCGTCTTGTCGTTATAAATCTCTGGAAGAAATTCTTTGACAGTAACATTCCCGTCCTCATCTTCAACCCGGGTTCGAATCGCAACCGTATGCTTTCCGGGAAGCGCGCCCTTCGCACTCCGTGTATACATCAGCGTGTACTCACCAGACGAAGATGTTTTTCCCAGCGAAGGTCGTCCCGACTCTGGTTGAAAAATCAATGTCGCGTCCGCGAGAGGATCACCGTTAAAAGTGACCGTCCCAGTGACAGGCGCTAATTCCGGCCCAGTCGAACTGCTACAGCTGGAAATGCAGACCGTCACACAGATCGCGACAAAAAATTGCAAGTATCTTCTTCCCATCAGCTTTCTAACTTTCCATACAGCAAGGAAGACTCTCGATCCGCAACGATGATCATCTCCGACCACATCCCACGGACAGCGCCGATTCCACCACTACGTTATTTCAGATGCAGATCGCTACGCACCTCTTTGCATCAGGCAAACAAATCAGAAATCTCCAACCACCTGCCCGTCCGATTTCGCAAGGAGCCGTTCGTAGGTGCTGTCTACCTCTGACTGATTGTCGGTGGCCCCTCCTGTCTGATAGTCAATATTTTCGGAAATAAACCTTACCGATCCATCACCAAGAACAAAGTGCGCTCCACCGGTATGATTGCTGGAGAAACTCTCAACGACCTCATTAAACGTGTTACTAACGTGATTGATGGCTCCTCGGCCGTTTCCATAAATATCTTTTGCACTGTGACCGCCGAATCCGCGTTTTGCACCCGCCCAGACTCCTGCGGTTGAATTGGTGCTTGTAAACAGCTCCCAACGGGCTTCCCCAATCAGAATCGTATTCGTGGTTCCATCCGTAATGTCCCTGATCCGGCGCGCGCGATCACGCCAGAACACCCCTGTCGCAATCGAATCGATATGAGCATCCGACTTCTGGGCGTCTGCCAACGCTGGGCCGCGCCGATGTCCGAGAGACGCCTTGTAATTCGAAGTCGCCCACTCCGCAAATTGAGACGGTTTTCGAATCGCCGGCCCGTAATCAGAGGGACAACGATAAACTGATAATGGCGTGAGGGCATAAGGGTCAGCCATATCCTGGAGAAGTGATCCACTCCCAATCCCAGCCGCCTGATACAAGGGCGCCTGATCAAGAAACGGGAGAAGAAAGGCCCCCCAACCCCAACTTTCAATGTTTGCATCAACCGTGCTATTTGAAAGTGGACCGTACTGAGGATCCGCAGTTTGTGTCACAGACCCGGGCGGGAAGGTTCCATGGATGTCATGATAATTATGGAGAGCAAGACCAATCTGCTTGAGGTTATTCTTGCACTGTGACCGTCTGGCCGCTTCGCGGGCCTGCTGCACAGCCGGAAGAAGCAATGCGATGAGTACCGCAATGATCGCAATCACGACGAGCAGCTCGATCAGGGTGAATCCGCTTCGAGTTGCGAACCGACGTTCCAGTTTTTGCTGGGGCATTCTCTGATCCTCTCTATTGATCATAAAAACCATAATAACGACGGCGTGCCCCTTGCTTATCGACTTATCGGATACCGACAAGCGTTATTCAGAAATCTATTGATTATCACAAGGAGCGCGCCTGTACAAAAAACACAGAAGAACACAAACAGTGTTTGTCACTTAGGGAGACACCAACTTCTCTGCGTCAGAAAATGCAGAGCGAAGCGGGCGGACCACAACGCCATACATCGATCCAGGACGCTGGAGTTTCGACTTCAAAAGTGCCTCGGATTTGTCTCCGTTTGGTCCAAGAATGACCGTCCCCGCATTCGGGACAACCTTCCGCCAGACCACAAACGGAATGTCTACGGAAACACCCGGACCGATTCCCAGAAAACGGTCGGCTTCGACACCCGGGGGCGGGACGCTGGATTCTGACTCTCCGACCTTCGTTCCGAGATCCATCCCCAGACGTTGCCCTGTAGGTTCAAATTCGCTGCGAAGCCATTCCGGCGGAAGGTGCCGCGGGTCCCAGAGGACATAAACAATGGAGGCGCAGTTTAATTCCAGCTGAATTTCGAGAACCTGGTTGTATTTATCGTCGTTAAATGTCCGAATGTAGTCCGCTCCGACCAGTTCATAGGGAAGCTCTGATCCTTTCAGACTATTCCATTCATAATTCCGATCTGCGTAGACCTTCGCATCCTCATTAAATCCTCGAGGGACAACGACGTAGTATTTATTGGACGATTCTCCTGACAGGCGATCGTAAACAGCGACGATCGGAGAATCGACTTCCGGTGGACGTTCGGTCGACCACTTCTTTGAAACAGGATCCTGCCAGATTGTCTGGATTCTGGACTGGGTTCCATCACGCTGGACTCGAACCGCTTCCCCTTGCAACAAACTGGGATCTGATTGTCCCGACTTTCCTGAAGAGTCATCCGGAGCACGGTAGGCCACTTCCCCTTCGAAGACGATGACATCTGTCTCACCCGCTGAATTCGCCTGAATTCCGAAGACTGTTCCCAAGTCGATAACGTCGGCCGTCTCCGTCAAGACACGGAATCCCTTTCCATTCGGGCCAACGTCTGCATGAAGTTGTCCGGACTTAAGGCGCACCTCTGTTGCAGACAGGATTTCCAGTGCGGCCTCCCCACTTAACTTCAGCTGCACTCCATTACCAAACAACAGATCGGATGTCCCACTGGCCTGTTTGAACTCGTCCCCTGAGCTGAGGGTTCGCAGCGAGGGTTGACCATCCACCTCAAGCACCCACGCCTGAGTTCCTCCTTCAGGGAAAAGATGAGGAGTCTCTCGAGTGTTCAGCGAAACCGCAGCAACCGCAATCAACAGTAAAAGGGGGACGCTCCAGATGAAGTAGCGGGCCGATGTACGAGCGTTTCTAAAGAGGACCTGCTTTGAAAAGAATCTGACGAGTCGTCCAGCAGAACGCGCCCGGACACTTTCCTCTGCCACGATCGGAGCAGACTCTTCCCTGTTCGAATAGTCCGCAGCCAGACGACTTAAAGCCGCGTGCATGGAGAGGTGGGCAACGTAAAAATCCAATGCCCCGGGAT
This sequence comes from uncultured Planctomicrobium sp., assembly GCA_938015865.1. Classification (GTDB taxonomy): domain Bacteria; phylum Planctomycetota; class Planctomycetia; order Planctomycetales; family Planctomycetaceae; genus Planctomicrobium. The sequence continues at coordinate 1,210 of CALLWY010000062.1, read as the reverse complement.
CGCGCGAGAGCAACTCGCTCAATCGCTCCCATTGTTCGGCAGTCGCGGTTCCGTTACAGCGGGCTGCAACCAGCTCTCGCAATTCCTGATTTTCCGGCATCCGGCCAAAGGGGGCCGGCGAGGACCCATTGGCGGTCATATTGTCCCTCCAGAGGCGAGATGGCGATCGACACACTCATGCAGAATCTCGCGAAGCCGCTTCAGCTTCTGATAGATCGAATTTGCAGTGACTTTTTGTTCCTGAGCAATCTGCTGAATAGACTGATTGCTATCGGCGTAACAACGCTTCAGGAGGAGTTGCTGGGCACGGGTCAGTTTTTGAAGACACTTTTGAAGAATCTCAGCACGTGCATCAATTTCCGGGCCTGAATCAGCGATTGCCTTCGCCACAAGCTCCTCCGCTTCCTGACCAAGAGTCAGAGGAGTTCTGCCGGATCGTGACAGATGATGTCGGGCCTGAACGCGGGCAATCCCGAACGCCCAAGGGAGGAATTCCCGATCCGGATCGAAGTCGGACCAGCGTTGCCAGAGGACGAGGGAGGTTTTCTGAAAAACTTCCTCGGCGTCATCGAGAGTCGGCGTCAGAGACACAACATAAGCGTACAGCGATCGATGAATCGACAGAAATGCTCTGACAAATTCCTGACTTTCCTGAGAATACACTGGCTCGACTGTCATGGCAGGAAGTCCAGATCCCGATCGACCCAGCCCCCAAAATCAGCCTGACACCAGGCAAATGATTTCCGGAAGGACAGGACGGCCCCCTACAAGTGACGCTACACCACCTCAAAACAAAGGTGAGCCCGTGTGCAGTCGTGATCACGAAACGAAGTGACCTGAGGGCGTTTTCATCCCCGAGCCCCATTGATGGAAGGATCGGTCACAGCAATTGTCAGCGGGACGGTTCAATCTGTCGGAGAATTTTGATCGATCGGACGAATTTCTGAAAAAATCAATGAACACGTTCGGGGGAGAACAAGTGTAATTCGCCCTAATCAGAGAACTGATCTAAACTTGCAAAGAACAAACCAGTTTTCTCCGAAGCGGTGACTACGATTTCAGGTCCAGCAAGGCTTTGGCCCCGTACCCGTCAATGACCAGCCGGTTCATCAGTCCCCCACGAATGGCAGCCCGAATGGCTGCGGCACGATCATTCCCAGTGGTGATTCCGATTCGAAGCGGAATTTTTCTGAGCTGTTCCAGAGGCAGG
>CALLWY010000061.1 GCA_938015865.1 uncultured Planctomicrobium sp. | reverse complement strand
TCCATCGCTCCCCTGCCGATTGGAAACGGCCTGTGTCCGCCATTCATCCGGGGCGGTTGTCTGAAGAGAGTCGATTGCGATGGAGTAGCGAGTGCTGTACTCGTTGACGTTCGCTGTGCGGTGTCGGATCCACTGCCGCCAGCAGTCCATGGGGACCCGGACCAGAAGCTTGATTTCCGCCATCTCAAATGGAGTGGTGTGGCGATGGCGCAGGAGGTACCGGATCAGGGTCCGATCGTCAGAGACTTTTTTCGTGCCCGCTCCGTAGCTCACCCGTGCGGCCTGAACGACAGCGCTGTCATCTCCCATGCAGTCGACAAGGCAGACGAAGCCATCGTTGAGGACCGGGAATTTTTCCCAGCGAAGTCGTTCGATCGTGGCGGACTGGGTCATGAATTCTCAATTTCGATTGGTTGAAAAGAATGAAATTATGATGTTCCTCCGCCGGATCTTCAACGCATTCCAGAACCGACATCGTGACCTCTGGCGATCTTGTCGGGAATGCGACTCGCAAAAGTGCCTGGTATCGAGGTGAAAAGTCAATTCATTCCGATCTCCACGACGGCAGACTGGAAAATCCGAGCTGGATGACCTGGCTGTCTGATGAGAGTGCGAAAAAGAAAGCAATCAACCGGAATGTTATGAAGTCACAGTTTGAATCAAGCTGGAAGAACTTGAACAACGTACCGGTTTTCGGCATGGTGCACGGTCCAGCCTCGATGTTGGCATGGGTGGCTCTGTTGAATCCGCTCGCGTGAATCCGTAGCATCTCCACGAGATCAACCCATGAACCGCTGTTTGCGCATTTGCTCTGTTCCCTGCCGAACGAAAGGGCACAGTCAGATTCGCCACAACGGTTTCCATCCCCGGCCTTCCTTGGCCCCAGCCTCGCACTCGGTTCCATGTCCGCTATTGAATCCGTCCTGCAAGAAAACCGACAGTTTCCTCCTTCCCCGGAATTTGCTCAGTCTGCTCATATCTCATCAGAGGAGCAGTACGAACAGCTCTGGCAACGCGCCAAAGACAATCCAGAAGGCTTTTGGGGGGAATTGGCCCAGACGGAACTCGACTGGTTCAAACCCTTCGAAAAGGTGATGGAAGGGGCGATGCCGGAGACCAAATGGTTTCTGGGCGGGAAGATCAATGCATCCTACCAGTGTCTGGACCGACATCTGAAAACACACCGCAAAAACAAGGCGGCTATCATCTGGGAAGGAGAACCCGGTGACACCCGCACGCTGACCTACCAGCAGCTTCATCGGGAAGTGTGCAAGTTTGCCAACGTCCTGAAAAAACTCGGTGTGACAACAGGCGACCGGGTGACGTTGTACATGCCAATGATTCCCGAACTGGCCATTGCCATGCTGGCATGCGCACGTATCGGGGCGACGCACAGCATCATCTTTGGCGGATTCAGCTCGGATTCCATTGCAGACCGGAACGCTGATGCACAATCCAAGGTGATCGTCACCGCCGACGGAGGATGGCGTCGAGGGAAAGAGGTCCCGCTGAAGGAGAATGTGGATGCCTCCCTGCCGAACTCTCCGAGTGTGGAAAAAGTTGTCGTGGTCCGCCGGACGGGGAGTGCCGTCGACATGGTCCCGGATCGGGACTACTGGTGGCATGACCTGATGGAGCAGGTGGATGCGGATTGTGAACCGGAAGCCGTCGATTCCGAGCATCCCCTCTTCATTCTGTACACCTCCGGGTCGACCGGAAAACCAAAGGGGGTTCTCCACACCACTGCGGGTTACATGCTCGGGACACTGATGACCACCCGCTGGGTCTTCGATATCAAGGACGAAGACACCTACTGGTGTACAGCGGACATTGGCTGGATCACCGGGCACAGCTATGTGATCTACGGTCCTCTCGCCAATGGGGCGACTTCGGTCATGTATGAAGGGGCTCCGAACTGGCCGGATGAAGGCCGGTTCTGGGAACTCATCGAGAAATACCGCGTTAACATTTTCTACACCGCTCCGACAGCCATTCGTGCCTTCATCAAGTGGGGCGATCACTGGCCGCAGAAGTATGACCTCTCCTCATTGCGGTTGCTGGGAAGCGTCGGCGAGCCGATCAATCCCGAGGCCTGGATGTGGTATCACCGCGTCATCGGGGGAGAACGTTGTCCGATTGTGGATACGTGGTGGCAGACGGAAACGGGGGGGATCATGATCAGTCCTCTCCCCGGAGTGACTGCCACGAAGCCCGGTTCCTGCACCCGTCCGCTTCCGGGGGTCGTTCCCGCGATCGTCAACGAAAAAGGAGAGCCTCTTGGCCCGAATCAGGGGGGGCTGCTGGTGATGACGCAGCCTTGGCCTCATATGCTTCGGACTCTGTATGGCGACCATGAGCGTTTCAAGGAAACCTATTTTGGAAAGCTCCCGGGGCTGTACTTTGCGGGCGATGGAGCGCGAAAAGATCAGGATGGCTACTACTGGGTGATGGGACGTGTGGACGACGTCCTGAATGTCTCCGGGCACCGCTTGAGTACCATGGAGATTGAATCCGCTCTGGTTTCTCATCCGATTGTGGCCGAGGCCGCTGTCGTCGGCTTCCCACATGATTTGAAAGGGGAAGGGATCTGCTGCTTCGTGACTCCGAAAGCGGGAACTCCCGGCGAAAACGAGAAGGCCGAGCTGGTGCAGCATGTCCGAAAGCATATCGGAGCATTGGCAACGCCAGACCAGATCCGGTTCACTCCAGCTTTGCCCAAGACCCGATCCGGAAAAATCATGCGACGGCTGCTGCGAGATATCGCTGCTGGACGGGAAAGTGTGGGCGATACCACCACACTGGAAGATTATTCCGTTCTGGCCAAACTTCGCGAAGAAGAATAGTTGACGGTCCGTTCTTTCGGATCATGGTTACTGCGTGTGGACCATGTGTCCGGTGACGCGGGACAGAAAGAAACTTCGCCCGGAGAAGCGTGATGTTGTCCGTTTCTCCGGGCGTTTTTTGTGGACTTGTCAGGCGAATGTTCAGAGTCTGTCCCCTGCTCTGAACCTGTTGCTGCGGCCCAGTTACCGTCCCAGAATGTCGCAGACTTCGACGGCGGTTGTTGCTTCCTGAAGTTGTCGAACTACCTCCGGGTCGGTCATCAGGCGAGCGATCTTGCCCAGTAGAATCACCTGCATTTCCGGCCGTTCCTCTGGGGTGACCAGCAGGAAGACAAAGCGGACCGATTCCGTTGATTGTGGATTAAACACAATCCCGTTTGTGCTGCGGCCGAAGGCAATGATCGGCCGTTTCAGTCCGGGGCAGCGGGCGTGCGGAATGGCGATTCTCATCCCGACGTCGGTCGAGAACTGACGTTCCCGCTCGATCGCCAGTTCCGCGATGTTGGAACCTCGGGGAACTAAATCAGATGGAATCAGGGCGGAGAGTTCCTGAATCGCTTCTTCTGCTGTTTCTGCAAGCAGTTCGAGTTTGATCCCCGATGTCAGAATCGATTCAGCAATCGAGACATCCTGTTCACGGGGATATTCATCCTCGATCCGTCCGATCAGCTGTTCCACGATGTTTTCCATCGTAATGATGCCGACCGGTCGATCGAGACTCTCGACGAGGCAGAGTGTGCTCCCCTCGTTCTGCAGACGCGTGAGCAGGGCATGAATATCTTCATCCATTTTGGCGCGGGCCAGCGGACGAATCAGGTGATGCCAGTCCGTCCCTGAGCTGGCCATTCCCACCAGATCCTTGGCGAGAAGATAGCCCAATGGGGTTCCTTTGGCCGCATCAACAACCGGCCAGCGTGAAAAGTGTTCCTGGGACACCAGACGGCGAACTTCGTCGATGGTGTAGTCGCTGCGAAGGCTTTTCACCTTGGACCAGGGAACCATCAAATGGTGGACACGCTGGGAGCTGAGGCTGGAAACGTTCTCCAGCAGGAATTTGAGCCGGAGATCCCGGACGGTGCGTTTCACAACATCGTCGCTGGCTCCGAAGTCCGCAAGTACCAGTCGGGCCAGTGCGACGGCGGCTTCTCCCTCCTCAAAAACAGCTGCAGAGGCGCCCGCCTGTTCGAGATGCCGACGTTCTCCCAGGTAACGGGCCCGGACTAGGATGCGGATTTTCGGATTCTGGTTTCGGGCAGCAACAATAATCGATCCCGCATTGGACGACTGCGGCAATGTGATCACCAGGTGAGAGGCCCGTCCGATGCCTGCCTGCTCCAGAATCGCTTCACGGGACCCATCCCCGTAGATGGCCAGTTGCCCGTTCTTGTTGACCTCCCGGACCGTGTCCATGTTCATGTCAATGATGACCGTCTGCATCCCTGCATCCCGCAGGAGCCGGTTGACGGTCCGTCCGACCGGACCATAGCCGATCACCACCGCTAGTCGTTCCTCTGCATGGGAAGGCTGAGCGATTTCCATCGAGATCGTCTGGTTCAGTCGGCGAATCCTGCGGTCTGAAAGTGCATTCAGAAGTCCCCAGATTGCCGGCCATCCCTTCAGTTTCGTTTCAATCCACGGAAGCCAGCTGTAAATCATCGGGTTGATGGTAATGGTCAGCATGGCGGAGGCGACCAGAACGCTGTTTGCTGCGTCCGACATCATGTCAAACTTCTTGGCGACGTCGGCGAGGATGAAGGAAAATTCCCCCACTTGCGCCAATGCGAGCGCGACTGTCAGACCCGTGCGGGCAGACCAGCCGGTCATTGCAACAATCAACAAAGCTGCCAGCGGTTTGATAATCAAAATGATGAATAGCGCAATCACCAGCAGAATCGGTTGGGCAATGAGAACGGTGGGATCAAAGAGCATCCCCACGGAGACGAAGAAAATCACCGCAAAAGCGTCTCGCAACGGCAATGCATCCGCAGCGGCCTGATGGCTCACGTGGGACTGGGCGACCATCATCCCGGCAAGAAATGCCCCAAGTGCCATCGACGCCCCGAAGGCGGCATAGGCGCCGGCAGCGACGGAAACGGAAAACACCAGTACGGTCAGGGTGAAGAGTTCACGAGACCGCAGTCGGGTCACTTTTTCCAGAACCCACGGAATAATCCGCCGACCGAAAACCATCACCAGAGCCAGCAGAACGCCAAGTTTCAGCAAGGCGGTGCCGACCGGAATCAGTGGATGGACCTCTGCCGCACCTTCGGTACCAATCCCGTTCGACAGACCGATTGCGGGAATCATGACCAGCACAATGACCGTCAGCAGGTCTTCGACCAGAAGCCATCCGACCGCGACGTGCCCTTCGGAAGTGTGCATGACGTTGGCGTCCATCAGGACCCGCATCAGCACAACGGTACTGGCGACAGAAAGGGCCAACCCGATGACGGTTGCTTCCTTCAGCGGGAGCCCTGCCATCGAAAAGCCCGCCACTCCTGCCAATGTTGCGATGGCCACCTGACCACAGGCTCCGGGAATGGCGACCCATTTCACTGCCATCAGGTCCTTCAGGTGGAAATGGAGTCCGACTCCAAACATCAGAAGGATGACACCCACTTCCGCCAGCTGATGGGCGATATGAGGATCGCCAACAAACCCCGGTGTGTTCGGGCTGATGACGATCCCTGCAAAGAGGTAGCCGACAATGGGGGAAAGTCGCAGCCACTGCGTCAGCAGGCCAAAAAGCCACGCAAAGGCGAAGCCCGCTGCGATTGTGGTGATCAGCGGGAGGTCTTCCAGTCCGGGAGCGCCAGTTCCTTCAGCTGCCAGGAGGTGTAAAAACGGATAATGAATCATCGATGTAATCACAATGGGGGTCAATCCATGCTGATTCTTTCGCGCATTTCGACGCGATTCTCGAGGTGTTAGACGACTGTAATGTCACCTGTTTTATTCCGACAATCCCTCCGGTCTAAAAATCGCCGAACAAAATCGAACGAAGCCCCATCTCATTGTTCGGAGAACAGGATGCCCCCTCCGTGGCTGCGAGGTTTTGTGGTAACATGAATTTCGGTTTCGGTCTTGAATAGAAACGAAGCCCCACATTTGGTGAGACGACATCTGGGGCCGTTAAAAATGTGCCGTGGGGGTGGCCCGATTTGGTCTGCTGCTGGTTTTGTTTTTCAAGAATTCAGTTCCTCCAGCGTCCCCCTTGGAAGTCACCGGGCCATGGACAACAATTCCAACTCCGGCTGGCGGACAGGTTGCGGACCAATTTACGCCAGACACAGCACCCTTCCCGTGTCGCCGGGAAACGTATTGGTGTCTGCATACGCAGACAGCGCCCCTGATTGGTTTCATTGACGCAAAGCATCACCTCATGGCCGGATTGTTCGACAAGCAGGAGAAAGCAAATATCGATGCTGCGGCCCCGCTGGCAGTCCGGATGCGTCCCCGCTCGCTCGATGAATTTGCCGGTCAGCAGCATTTTCTGGGACCCGGAAAACTCCTGCGCCGAATGCTTCAGGCGGATCGAATCGGGTCGATGATTTTCTACGGACCTCCGGGGACCGGAAAAACGTCGCTTGGTCAGATCATTGCCCGGCAGACCCGATCTCGATTTGTTGTATTGAATGCTGCGTCTGCCGGAGTGAAAGAGCTGCGGGGGGTGCTGGATGAGGCACGGGATCGTCTGAAATCGTCGGGTGAACGGACCATCCTCTTTGTCGATGAACTTCACCACTTCAACCGGACACAGCAGGATGTTCTGCTTCCCGATGTCGAAGCGGGGGTCGTGAGCCTGATCGCAGCGACGACGGCCAATCCCTTTTTCTCTCTGCAGGGAGCGCTCATCAGTCGGAGTCAGGTCTTTGAATTCCAGTCGCTGACTCAGCAGGACGTCCTGGCGCTCCTCAGGCGGGCATTGACGGATCGAGACCGGGGTCTCGGCCTGCGGGAAGACGTCGCCACGCAGGAGGCTCTGGAGTTTCTCGCAGATGTCTGCGATGGAGACGCCCGTCGGGCTCTGACAGCACTGGAGATTGGCGTCAAGTCGCTTGGGACGGGAGATCTCCCGCCAGATTCTTTTGATTTGCAGGTTGCACAGGAGTCAATTCAGAAAAAAGCAGTCCTTTACGATGCCAAAGGGGACCAGCATTACGATGTCGCCAGCGCCTTCATCAAGAGTATACGGGGAAGCGACCCGGACGCCGCGATTTACTGGCTCGCCCGGATGCTGGTTGCTGGCGAAGATCCTCGCTTCATCGCCCGGCGTCTGGTGATTCTGGCGTCGGAAGATGTTGGAAATGCGGACCCACAGGGGCTGGTCATTGCGAATGCCGCAGCGGAAGCAACGGAACGGGTCGGGATGCCGGAGTGTCGAATCATTCTGGCGCAGGCCGTCACGTATCTTGCGAGTGCTCCCAAATCCAACGCCTCATATATGGCCATCAATGCAGCGATGGAAGATGTCCAACAGCAACGGGTCATCCCGGTTCCTGTTCACCTGAAAGACAGCCACTATTCCGGTGCGAAATCCCTGGGGCATGGTCAAGGGTATCAATACGCCCACAATGGTGAAGATGGCTGGGTTGATCAGGATTATCTTGGCGTTGAAAAACGGTATTACGAACCGACCGACCGGGGATTCGAACAACGCATCCGCCAGCGTCTGGAGGAACTTCGTCAGAAAAGGTCGACTCAACGTGAGTGATGGTCTTTTCACAAAGGACCGAAGGATCGTCTGACCGGAAATAGGGTGAAAGTCAACAAACTTTACCGATTATTCGTTTTCGGCCCTGCTGCGCCGTTTGGATTGTGCCAGTTTGCTGCATTTGTGACGGGATCTCTTCTGATTCCGCGAATCCCCAGGTGACGGTTCGACTGGTTCGATTCATCAAATTTCTTTAGGATGAATGTCCGTCTGGAATGCCCCGACCCGATGGCACCGTGGCAGAAATTCAATCAAGGAACTGACTCAATGCAGACAACAATGCTCGATCGTCGCGTGACGTGGCTTGTGGCTGGGATGTTTCTCGGAATGGCGGTGGCCTATTACTGCCCGGCGGAACCCGCTTATGCAGAGACCGCATCCGCAGGAGACAAATTCGCGATGTGCACTGTCAGTACGCTGGCTTTGAACAGCGAAGCTGTCTTCGTGCTGGACATGGTGACCGGACGATTGGTCGGGGCCGGGTACAGCACGACTGCAGGGGGGCTGGTTCACAGCTGGGCACGCAATCTGGCGGCCGACTTCAAAGCGGGAGCCCGGGCACAGTATGTGATGGTTTCCGGGCGGGCGAATCTTCAGCAGACAGGGGCCTCCGCGGGGGCACAGCCAGCCAGCGGGGTGATTTATGTCGGGGAATTGACCTCCGGGCTTGTCCGCATGTACGGCTTTTACTATCCAGCAGCCAATGTCGTTCTCCCCACACAGGAACTGGTTCCCATCGCTCAGTTCCCGTGGCGTCAGGCGGCGAACTGAGCCCGGCGCAGGGGACGCTCTGCCCTCTCCCGATTTGATGACTGTGAGCAATACCGCACAGATTCCATGTGCGGTTTCTTTTTTCAATGGACGACGAACTCGACATCCTCAGGAAACTCGTTGCGACTCCGGAAATCTTTTCCGAGATCGAGCGGACGACCGGCACGGAGCTGCAACGGCAGGCTGCGCTTCGGGAGAAATATAATCCGGGCATGGTTCGGGCGGCGCTTTTGCTGAGTGAGCTTCGCCAGCGGGCACGCGGGAAGTTTTCTCGAGCGGAAGAAATGTGGTTTGACCGGGTCGGGCTGGAACAGAGTACTGCGGAGGTTGTTGCGCGTCACAAAGCCCGGCGCTTCGCCTCACATTCCGGTGAGATTGTCGACCTGTGTTGCGGGATCGGCTCCGATGCCATCGCCCTCGCGCGGGAAGGCCGCACAGTCCAAGCGGTCGATCTCTCCCCATTGGCGTGTGAACGGACCCGGTTGAATGCCGGGGTTTATGGAGTCGCTGAACGGATCACCAGGCGCGTTGCCGATGCCACGGCTGTGGAACTGACCACTGAATCACTCATCCACATTGATCCC
>CALLWY010000060.1 GCA_938015865.1 uncultured Planctomicrobium sp. | reverse complement strand
AAACTGAAGCGGGGCAATCTCTCTCATTCTCCATGATCCACAAGGAGTATCTTTTCGTGTGCCTGCTGGACGACCCGTTCGGCGGAACCTCGACCAAACAGCCAGAACAGAGCTGGATGGACAAAGAAATCCAACAGCGTCGAGCTGATGACCCCGCCCAGAATGACTGTTGCCACCGGATACAGGATCTCCTTCCCGGGTTCATCCGCTGCGAGCACGAGAGGAATCAGTCCGATCCCTGCCGTGAGCGCAGTCATCAGCACCGGAGCCAGCCGTTCCAGCCCGGCCCGAACAATCATCTCCTTCGTCCAGTCTTCTCCCTCATAACGCACCAGATGCAAGTAATGATTCAGAAGAAGAATGCCGTTACGGGAAGCAATTCCCGCGAGTGAAATGAAGCCGACCATGGCGGCAATCGTCAGAGTCTGCCCGGTGATCACCAGTGCCGCCACGGAGCCGATAAAGGCCATCGGAAGAGCAGCCATCACCTGAAGTGACAAATTGACGGAACGAAACATCGAATAGAGGGCCAGAAAGATTCCCACCATCGAGATCAGAAACAGGACCGCGATCAGTCGGCTGGCTGACTGCTGACTTTCAAACTGCCCGCTGTACTCGACGAAATACCCTTCCGGAAGCGTTGCCACAATCGGAGCAATCTTCTGCTGGATCTCTTCGACAACATCGACGACCCCACGTTCCGAGACGTTGCACTGCAGAACAACCCTGCGGCGGACGTTTTCTCGATTCACCGTATTCGGTCCGCCGGAGAGGTAGATTCGGGCCACCGCCTCCAGCGGGACCTTCCCTCCGTCGGGAAGGTCGATTGCCAGACGCTTCAGTGATTCAAGATCCTCCCGGGCCTGTTCGTTCAGCCGGACCAGCACATCGAATTGCCGCTGGCCCAGTAATGCTTCCGTGACCACATCACCGTTCATCGCCGTCGCAATGAATTCATTCACATCACTGACTGAAAGGCCGTAAAGAAGCAACTTGTCACGATCGACCTCAATCCGCAGCTGGGGAATGATGACCTGTGGCTCCACCATTGGATCACGGACGCCCGGGACTCCTGTAATCGCAGCCAGCATCTCCTCCGCTTTCTGACGCAACACATCAAGGTCGTCACCGTAGATCTTGATCCCCACCTGCGCCTTTACCCCGGAAATCATATGGGAGATCAGGTGGGCAATCGGTTGTTCCGCAGCGGTGACAATACCGGGGATGTCCGCCATGGCTTCCCGGATTTCGTTGAGCAGCTCTTCCCGGCTGCGCGGGGAATCAGGATCAAGTTCAATCAGATATTCACTGATATTGACCCCCTCCGCATGTTCGTCGAGTTCCGCCCGTCCGGTTCGTCGGCTGAAGGAGTCAATTTCCGCGATCTTCTTCAACCGCTCTTCGACGCGGATATTGATGTCATTGGAGGTCGCCAGCGAGGTCCCCGGTGGGAGGACTACATTCAGCTGAATCGTCCCTTCATTGAACGGGGGAAGAAAATCCCTCTCCAGATTCACCAGAAAGAGAGATGACACCGCCACCAGCAGAACCGTGACCATCAGGTTCAGTTTTGGCCAGGCAAGGCTGAAACGAATGACCTTATTCCCCACCCATTTGATCGCCCGCAGCACAAGACCATCATGCTCATGTCCGGACAGTTTGGCCTTCCCCAGCAGCCAGTACGACAGTACCGGAGTCACCGTCAGAGAAACCAGCAGAGACGCCATGATGGAGACAATGTACGCCACCCCCAGAGGAGTAAAGAGCTTCCCTTCCATCCCCGAGAGTGCGAACAACGGCAGAAAGACCAGACAGACCACGATCGTCCCGAAGACAACTGAATTACGGACTTCGGTACTGGCCTGATAGACCACAACCAGCGGATGTTTGGGATGAGCCGCTGTCCGGTTCTCCTTCAACCGGCGGAAAATGTTTTCAACATCGACGATGGCATCATCAACCAGCTCGCCGATGGCAATGGCCAGCCCCCCGAGCGTCATCGTGTTGATCGACATTCCCAGCACTGAAAAGACAACCGCAGTGACGGCCAGCGACAGCGGAATCGCGGTGATCGTGATAAAGGTCGTCCGCACGTTCATCAGGAACAGAAAGAGAATCACAACGACGAGAATCCCCCCATCGCGGAGGGCCTCCACCACATTGTCGATGGCCCGATCGATGAAATCTTTCTGCGAATAGGTCGGCTGAATCCGGATATCATCGGGCAGCGAGGGCTTCAGATCCTCAATCGCCTGGAGAATCTGTTCCGTGATCAGTCGCGTATCGGTCCCGGGTTGCTTGTTGATGGTGAGGACGACAGCTGGACCACCAGAGAATTCGTCCTGAGCCGATTCAGAAGCAGCGTCCGCACCGTCGTTTCCCTGTTTTTTTCGTACGAAGACGCTGCTGTCTCCCCGTTTCACCTGAGCTCCTTCGACAACAGTTGCAATGTCTCTCAGGGAGACCGGGCGCCCCTCCCGTCGCGTGACAACCACTTTCTGCAAATCCTCAACCTTCTGAATCCGCCCCAAGGCACGGACCAGGATTTCATAAGGCCCCTGCTGGTCGAGATATCCCCCGGTCGCATTCTGGTTGCTGTCGATGACCGCCTGTTTGACCTCTTGAAGCGTCACGCCGTAGCGCAGCAAGGCTTCAGGATCAACAAGAACCTGAAACTGCTTCCGCCCTCCCCCCATGGTGAAGACCTGTGACACCCCCGGGACGGTCAGAAGACGCTGCCGCACGACCCAGTCCGCCAGTGTCCGCAACTCAATCGGGTCGGTCTTCCCGTCTTCGCTCCACATCCCCAGAATCAGAATCTGCCCCATGATTGACGAAATGGGGGCCAATGTTGGTCGAATCCCCTCGGGCATCCGATCCTGAATCAGTTGAAGGCGCTCCGTCACGATCTGACGGTCGGTGTAAATGTCTGTCCCCCAGTCAAACTCGACATAAACCACAGAAATTCCAACTCCGGAAGAGCTCCGGACCTCCTGAACTCCGTTCGCTCCATTGATGGCGGTTTCGATCGGAAACGTGACGAGAGTCTCCACTTCTTCTGGAGCCAGACCGGGGGCCTCGGTCATGATGACGACGCGAGGGCGATTGAGATCGGGGAAGACGTCAATCGCCGAATGCATCGCCTGCCAAGTCCCATATCCCATCAGGACCATCGCAAAGGCAATGACCAGAAGCTGCTGGCGGAGAGAAAATCGAATCAGTGCGTTCAACATGCAACGGCCCTCCGTCAGTGATTGTGACCGGCATGGGGATCAACACCGCCGCCGGATTTGTTCTTGAGAGCCATTTGCATCTGATGTGCCCCCCGTCGGGCCACCACCAGTCCGGGGAAAATCGAGCCGTCATTTCTAATGACAGCGTGCGTCTGATCGCGGAAGAGAACATGCACCGGAATCCGGTTGAATCGTCCCCCATTCTGGAGAAAGACGTACGATTCCACACCATCCTGTGCAATGGCATCGACCGGAAGCACGATCTGATTTTCCCAGACCTCGACAGGAACATTGATTTGCACACGCTGGCCAGGGCGGAAACGCCATTCCACAAACCGTTGCCCGTTTTCAGAGGGGACATCGCGTGTCTTCCTGTTCGGAAGTCGCACGTAGAAGCGAAGTGTCCGGGACAGCACATCGATATCGTTGGCGGAATACAGCAGATCCAGTCCGGGAATCACCTCTTCATTCTGCCCGGATTGACCAATGACCGCCGTCACCTTCCAGTTGCGACGAGCTGCCTCTTCCAGCAGGGGAAGATCCTGTTCAAAGGCCATCCCTTCCAGATACAGCTCCGACAGATCGGACACCACCGCCAGAGTCGTCCCTGCCTGAACGCGTTCCCCCTTGCTGACCATGACTTGCTGAAGGATGAGCAGAGGGGAATTCGAATCACTTCCGGACGGGCGGGAGTCCTCCGAATGAGGCATTCGGCGCGGAGGTTCAACGAATCCGGCCGGGGTCGCCAACTCTGACTCCGTCAGATGAATTTCTTCTTCTGAGTGAATATCAGGACTGGGAGCCAGAATCTGGAGATCCCGCAGGAGTCTCCGGTTCTTGATAATGTCCTCAATCTGCCCTTCGGAAAGCCCCTCCAGCCGGAGTGCTTCTTTCTGAGCGGCGAGGAGCACCAGAAGTTTGTCTTTGGCGTACTGGCGTTCCAGTAATGTCTTTTGGGAGACCGCCCCGGATTTCGCCACGTCCTCCAGCCGGGCAATCTCCCGCTCTTCGATTTCCAGGTCTCCGACGGTTTTGAGAAGGGCGGTCTGCGTTGTGATCAGCTCTTCTGCCGTGATCCGCAGTTCAAAGAGCAACGTCCCCGGCGTCACTGCTTCTCCCCGAACCGCGTGAACATGCGTGATGACACCGGACATCGGGGTGGAAACCTGAATGGTCGTTCTTCCCGGCCGCTCGACGACCATTCCCGGCACAGTGATCGATCGCCAGTAGGTTTCCAGCTCGACCGGCTTCAGATACTCGGGGGTGAGTCCAACATTCCCCATCGCCTGCGGGGACAACTCCAGCGACGATTCATCATTGTGAGAGTGGCCATGATCATGCCCATCGTGAGAATGTTCATCGATAGAGCCCCTTGTCTTCCGGGCTTCGATCGTCCCCTTGACCCAGCCCTGAATCCCGGACATCCACCACCCGGCTGTTACGATGGCAACAACTCCCAGAATGACGAGCGCAGTCCCCCGAAGCCACCCCATGGGGACAGAACGACTTGACTGGTGATTCTTCATAGATTCCCCCTTTTCTGGGGACACAGGCAGATTGCGAAAACACAAAAAGTGGGGTCAAACTGACGGCAATCCGAATCGACGTGACCGGAACTTTCCATCACATCCGGTCGGGCCAATAACGTCCAAGTCCGCTCCTCGACAGAGGATGGGAAAGTACACACTCCCGACGGAAACGCTCCGGAAAACTTCGGTGCAAACGGAAGTCCGAGAGAAGATCGGAACGTCCGGCGCGATCAACTCCCCAAACAGTCATTCGATGACTTCGGGAGGGCTTAGATCAACCAGACTTGTGTGATGGCCCGATGCTCCAATCCCACTTTCAGCACCCGTGGGACGCGAAGAGAACTCCGAACGAGAGGAGCAGAACCAGGAAGCTCCCGCACATCAATCATGGCAACGCTGACAGCCACTCCATTGACCAGCTGTACGGCCTGCGGGCCCAATGTTAATGACGTCGCCACCTCAGCACACCGCGAATCGGGACAGGGACCGTTTCCGTCCGAAGTCTCGTAGGTCAAATCGGAAGTCGCCTGCGCGACTTCGTGTTGCAGGGGGCGATGGGAACAACATCCCGTCCGCGTTGCCGAGGTCACTCCGGCAGATGACTGAACCGTCGTCTCAGGCTCGCTGTGCCGACCGGACAGGTGTCCATGGTGCCAGCAGCACCCCACAATGCTGTGAAGCATCATGGAAAGTAGAGCGACGATGCTGAGGATGGAACCAGACATGACCACAATTCAATCAACACATCCCGAAACCTCGAGACGTTCTCGTTGAACGATTTCCGGATGACTTGATCATTGTCGTTCCTACGTTTCCGGTCAATAGGGGGTCGCGGCACCTTGAATGGAAACTGCTGTCGGACGCTCCCAATCACAGTTCCCCGCCAAAAAGAAAAACCGCCTGGCCGCAATCACTTGGAATGCAGCCAGGCGGCAAAAACTCATGGTGACTCGTCGATCCAGCTCCATTGTAAGGCAACTTTTCAATGGATCTGGATCTGTTCGACCAGACTAGTTGTTTGGAGCTTCGGGAGCCGGAGCAGCGGGAGCCGGAGCGTCGGCAGCAGGGGCGGCTGGAGCTGGAGCGTCCTGGCTGGGGGCTGGAGGTGCAGGAGCTTCAGCCGGTGGAGCCGGAGCAGCTTCAGCTTCCGGAGCGGGGTTGATCACCTCCACCTTTCCGGAAACGGGGCAACCACCTGTGGCGCATCCCCCAGTCGCACATCCATTCGTGACGGTTCCGCAGGCATTCCCGCACGGGCTGCACGGAGCAGCACAGCTTGGGGCAACCGGGGCACAGTGATGAACGACAGCCCGGCGGCAGTGGTGGCGGCCACGACGACGGCCAGCTTCCGCAGAATCAGCAGCGATCATCGCGACGACGGCAGTCAGCGCCACGAAACACATCAACTTCTTGGTCATTTGAAATACTCCTTAGGTGATTTCGACGTGAACGTTCACGTGAGTCTCGGCTTGTCGAAGTGTGAGGCAACCATTGCTTCACCCCGAGCAGGCCGCTGGTTACATGCCCACAATGTCCCCGGTTAAACGTTCTAGGTACTTTAGGGGAACTGGTCTGTCAATTGTCCAATTTCCACAATTGCGTCTCTTGCGAAAATTCCCCTATTTTTCGCAGGCCCCCAATCATTGGAATCTGAAAATTCGTCCAGCGACGCGTTCCCGACCTTCCAAGCAGGCAAAACAGGAAGACTTTTTCAGTTTTGCAGAAAAAATCGACTTTAACACCGACTATTCAGGAAAATCGCTAGAAAAGTCCCGGCCAGACTCACGAACGCGAGGCACATTTGATGCAACCGACAGATTCACCACAACCGGACATTCCAATTGTGGCGAATCATGTCGATTCCTCAGTCAGTCTTAATAGTCCGACTTAAGTTGATGGCCGGACAACGCCGAAATTGTAAGTCGGATGGGTTCATCCGGACGAATCGAGAGCATGACTCTCGACGGCTGCAGGACGCACGCCAGTCGTCCAGATGAATTCAAGGGGGGAATCATGCTTGGAACGACGTCCAGCGGTGGCAACATGACGTTGCCTTCACGCGGTGTTCGAATTCCAGCGTGACTCGGGGCGACAATCTGCTTTTGAGTTTCGCGTTCGACAGGTTCGGTCAGGCGGACTCCCCTCAATGATGACGAATGTTCGCGCTCGAAAGGGCGGCCGGCAGGTTCAGACTCTGGACCCGCTGGTTCCGGCATGGTGGCGAATGGGCGTTGTCTCCAAAACGTTGAGAAGAAAGACCCCGAAAGCCGACGCTGGTTTTTGCCATGGACCCACGGGCTAGGAGAGCCGGCCATGTTGTCGATCTAGGGGTGAAGATCTGGAGCTGAGTAGCTCCGACCCAGACAGATTGTGATTGGAGAGCCCGCAATGAGGACGATCTTCACTACTGGTCAAGTTGCAAAGATTTGCAAGGTCGCACCACGCACCGTCAGCAAATGGTTCGACTCTGGCCGACTCCGAGGGTACCGAATCCCCGGTTCCCAGGACCGCCGAATCCCCCGGGAGCACCTCATCCGGTTCCTCAAGGAACACGGGATGCCCTTGGGAGAGTTGGAAGATGAAGCGATGGGCAAACTGCTGCTCGTCGGTGTAGACGGTGCTGTCCGGACAGGTCTGGAGGGCGTGCTGCCGATTGAGGATTTCAAGATCGAAATTGCGGCCAGTGGTTTCGAAGCTGGAATTCAGGCAGAGTCCCTTCATCCGGATTGCGTTGTCATTGATTTTGCAATGGGACGCAATGAAAGCCTGATGATCGCGCAAAACTTGCGTCGAAACGGTGACTACGCTGACACGGTACTGATCGCTCTTTTGAGCGATGAAGATACCGCCAGCGGTTTCGATCGCACGATTTTCAACGAAACGTTCCGCAAACCCTTTGATGCAGCTCTGCTGGCGGAACGCATTCGAACGCTTGTCAGCCGTCGAAAGACATTGGTTTAGTGTGGCTGCGTGCCGGATGAGCCCCCGCAACAGAACTGCCCGGGCATTGAGTCCCGCGCAGTGAATGGCTGCGGGGAGGTCAACACCGGAACGTTTCAGCACTAGGTGGTGAAGCGATCCTGAGTTGACTGGATTGCGACGGTTGTCCTCAGGAAGAAATGACTGAGTTCAACCGGCCGTCAGTCCTGTCCTCTCTGGCTACCGCTCACCAGGTCCCGTCGCAAGGCGGACAGGTCACCGTCGGTGAGGCGATACCGGGCACTTCCTTTCAGAACCAGTCATCTGGTTCCGCACTACAATGCCGTCACAGGAAGAGATGTCCCGATTGTCGATCCGATTGCAGGAAATGAGAGTCGATGCGATGAGCTGTGGGCGTTGGATGTCCACCTGTGTGCGGGATGTTGGGGAACACCCGCATAACCGATGTCAACAGGGCAAAGCATCGCCTGTTTTTTCGTGCAACTCAGATTGACAGGAGAGAACATCCCTCCTTTGCCAGCTGCAATGAAAGTGAAGCCAAGGTAACAGAACAGTTCCGAGCCAAGTCGATACAACGGTCGCTTTCCACTGGAAACCGAGCACATTGTCGAACCCCTTCGGAATGTCATCACCGGATTCGCTGATAAGCGGCTCGACCACGACTTGCAAAGCGGCTCCCTCAACAGGGGCCGCTTTGTGCGTTTTCCGGGACAGATTTTCCGGAGCAGTATCTGCGCTCCCCCTGATCGATCACACTGTCTTCTGATCGGTTCTCTTCCTAGTATTGCGTCCGAATCTTCGTCGCTGGAGTTCGTTGATGACGCAGCAGAATCGCAATGTCCCTCTTCGTGCCTGGGTCCCCCTGCTCCTGGGGTTCCTGGCCTTCCTGTGTGTGGCCGTCAGGCTCGATTCCAGCCGCGAGGTCTCATGGACAGCGGATGGCCCCGGGCTAACGTTTGATGAGAATCTCAACACCATCAGCGGCGTTTATGTCACCGAATCGATCATTACAGCGGGTCTGGCGGCACTTGATCCTCGAACAATCAACGAAATCTTCAACGCCCCCAGCTATCACCCCGACTACCCCCCACTGGGACGGGTTCCGCTCTCACTGACCAATGCACTCTGCGCACGATTCGGAGGACTCGGGGACCACCAATTCTACATGATCACCTATGCCCGATTAGGGAGTGCCATTTGTTACGGGCTCACGATCTGGTTAATCGCCGGATTCACAGCACGTCATGCGGGGACTGCTGCCGGTGCGATTGCCGGGATCTCCTTGCTGCTGACGCCGCGGGTCTTCGGGCATGCTCATCTGGCCTGTGTTGAGACTCCGATGAATCTTGCCTACGCAGGCTGTGTCTGTGGATGGATTCAACTCCTGGGAAAGGATTCACCTCCGGCAGCCCGTCCAGCAATTCTGTCAGGGATACTTCTCGGCCTCGCTCTGCTCACGAAGATTCAGGCGATCTTTCTTCCCCCGGTCGTGACGCTCTGGCTCCTGTGGAACTGGCGACGACAGGGCATTGTCCCGCTTCTGATCATCGCAGTGACCTCAGGGCTGGTTTTTCTGATCGGATGGCCCTGGCTATGGAATGATCCAGTCGGACGATTCTTCAAGTACTTCAGCCAGTCAGTCGACCGTCCGACATTGTACTGCTACTACCTGGGGGAGCGATTCGCAGACCAGAGTGTCCCCTGGCATTATCCTTTTGTTCAATTTCTGATGACCACTCCCCTCCCATGGCTGGTCCTTGGAGGGTGGGGAATGTGGTCGACTCTCCGTCGGTCCGCTGGAAATCCCGACCCGAAGGTAACAGCGTCTGCAACCACTTCGCTCTCCCCAGGCGGATTGACCTTTCGCCAGAATCAGCTCCTCCTGGGAGCCTTCTTCCTCCCACTGATCGCCTTCGCGCTTCCCCGGACTCCAGTTTACGATGGCGAACGTCTTTTTCTTGTCGTCTGGCCGATTTTTGCGGTCTGGACCGGAATTGGCGGGGCTCGATTGTGGGCATGGCTTGAGTTAAAGACTGCACTTCCAGTTCGGGGTGTTTTGGCGTGCCTTGTCCTTCTCGGTCCGCTTGTGAACCTCTATTCCATGAGTCCCGTCTGGCTCAGCGCGTATGGTCTCCAGTCGGGGGGGCTGTGGGGAGCAAATCAAGTCGGAATGGAACGAAACTACTGGGGGGATGCAGCCAGTTCAGAATTCCTGAAAGAAGCCTGTCAGGAGATTCCTGAGGGGAGCGTTGTCGGAATCGCTCCCGTCGTTCATCCTGCCTTTCCCCAGTTTCTGAAATCGGACTCGTGGCTTGTTCACCGTCCGGATATCGTGCTCGTCCCGTTCGATGAAAGGCAACCTGATGCCCCCCGGTATGTCATTCATATCAAACGGGAGGCAGACACCTGGAAATCGCTGGAATCCCCGCCGGAGGGGACCCGGACTCTTGCACAGATGGTTCGGCAGGGGGTCGTCCTCGCCGAAGCGCTCCAGCTTCCTCCGCTCTCCGAGTCCTCAGTTTCCCCGACCGAGACCACAGGCGGTTCCCAACCCAACTGAGGACATCTCATCGGGTTATTACCGAACACTTCTCTCAGGCAGGTCGACAACAGCCCTCGTTGCAGCGTTCTAAAACGGATCTTGTGTCAAATCGGGATATTCGCCAGAATCCCGCACCCTGTCGCCCGGCATCTGCATGCCGACGCACCCCAGATTCGAACGTTTCGCAGCTTGACTCTGGCTGAATCAAACGCTGCGTCAACATCTTTGGAGCGTGTTCATCTGAGCGCAATCTCATGGTGACAATCCTCGGAATCCTCGTGGTCTTCGGGGCTGTGCTGGCGGGATTCAGCATGGCTGGCGGTCATGTTCATGCGCTGATTCACCCCTCGGAACTCGTCACAATCGGGGGAGCGGCTCTCGGAGCGATGATTGCCGGTGCCCCCAAGTCCGTCCTGATCGACGTGGTGAAAGGACTGATCGCAGTCCTCAAGGGGGGGAACTGCGGGAAAAAGACTTACAACGAAGTCTTTCAGGTTCTCTACTACTTCTTCTGCATCGCCCGGCGGGACGGGTTGCTCGCGCTGGAATCGATTCTTTCAGAAGAAGGGAGTGGCTCCCCATTTGCCAAGTACCCCAAGGTCGCCAAGGACCATCACCTGAAGGACTTCATCTCCGACGCTCTGGTGGCTGCCTCGGAAGGAGCTGATGGGCCGCAGCTTCAGGCGTTACTGGAAACTGATATCCGAGTGGCCCATGAAGAACATCACGCCGCGGTCGGAGCGTTGACCCGAACCGCCGATGCCCTTCCCGGTTTCGGAATCGTCGCGGCGGTTCTGGGGATTGTGATCACGATGGGTGCCATCGATGGTCCGGTGGAAGAGATCGGTCATAAGGTGGGTGCCGCTCTCGTCGGAACTTTCCTCGGAATTCTGTTGTCCTATGGAGTCATTGGACCACTGGCAGCGAGTATGGAAGCACTCGGCGATGCAGAAACTGCCTTGAGAAAGACGATTGCGACCGCAGTCGTGGATTTTGTGGAGGGGGGAACCCCGAAAGCAGCCCTCGAAAAGGCTCGTCGTGGAGTCGCTACGGACCGTCGCCCTTCGATGAAAGATATGGAAGAGATCTTCAAATCGGCAGCGTAATTGCCACCAGATGAAACGTCGACATCACAGGATATCCCTTCCGCAAAATTGTCCCGAATTGTCGATCACACGGATTCTTTACCCCCTGATTCCTTAACCCCTGAACTGTCATGGCCGGAAAAGGAGGCGGTGCCTGGAAAGTCGCTTACGCTGACTTCGTCACCGCGATGATGGCATTCTTTCTGGTGATGTGGCTGGTATCCCAGGACCAGAAGGTGAAAGAATCGATCGCCCACTACTTCCAGGGTCCCATTGGGGTGAACGTGCTTGGCGATTCCTCGCGACACAAGCAGTCGGGGGGACTGTTCTATTCAGAAGTCACCGGATCTGTTCCGAACCAGAATCATCGTATGGCCGGGCGAAGCATTGGGCTTCTGAAGGAGTATCACGAAGACGAAGATCCGACCATGGTGATTGCGGAATGGATTCTTGAAGAACCCAAACGTTACGAACAGTGGTTTCAGGCAGCCAAAGAGGAACTTCAGGCGGCCCGCCAACTCCCCAGCGTTCAGGATGGGTCAGAAGATCTGGAACTCTCTGCTCGCAAAATGCTGGCCCACCGCATGAAACGGGAGACTCTCGTCACAGCCAAGCACAATGTTTCTGATCCGATGCTGCTGGACCTGATCGAAACAACCATTTCCCAGATCGACTGGGAAGGGATTGCGGACGAATGCATTGAACGGACTCAGGGTCGCTGACGGCCTCTCCGCCGCTGGTCTCCCGTGGAGCTTCATCAAAGGCCGATTCGCAATGAACATGAAACTCACTCCACGGGAATGGACGCTGGTGCTCGCTGCCTGCCTGTACATCCTCCCGGCGTTCTATTTTTCCTGGCACCTGAAAAACAACGAATTCATTCTGTATGCCGCCGTGCTCGTGGTATTGGGTGGCTTTGTCCTTCTTCTCAATCGCTACGTCCACTTGCAAACAGTGACGCTATGGGGTCTCTGGTTATGGGGGCTGGCCCATATGGCGGGGGGACTCATGCCGATTCCGCCGTCATGGCCGGTCAATGAAGGAGAGCCTCACGTCCTTTACAACTGGTGGATCGCCCGTCCCTGGCTGAAATATGACCAGCTGGTTCATGCCTGCGGATTCGGACTGACAACCTGGGTCTGTTGGCAGTCACTTCACCGCGCATTTGCCAACCGTGGAATCTCGCTGACCCCGACATTTGGACTTCTGGTCCTCTGTACTGCGGCTGGAATGGGTTTTGGGGCACTGAATGAAGTGATCGAATTCCTTGCAACGCGATTGATGCCGGAAACAAACGTCGGAGGCTACGAAAACACTGGCTGGGATCTTGTCTTCAATCTTCTGGGATCACTCGTGGCTGCCATACTCATCGCGTTCTGGCCCGGACGCACCCCGTCCCGGACTCTTTCCCAGTGAGGCCTGATCCGAACGGCTTTCAATTGATAGAATGGTTGCGTCCTTGGAATGATTTCGATTCCGCAGGGAATCCCTGAACGGCATGATTGTCGTCCTTCATGCTGTCCGGAACAGGAATCGGGCGG
>CALLWY010000059.1 GCA_938015865.1 uncultured Planctomicrobium sp. | reverse complement strand
TACCGACTACGCACTCGTCACCCGATGTCTCGAATCGGGGGCAGGCGGGGTGATGGCCGCCCAGATTTCCACTCCCGAACAGGCGGAACAGTTTGTCCAGTGGGCGAAGTTCGCTCCGCGTGGTCAGCGGGGGCTCAATAACTGGGGATACGATGGCAAATTCAGTCTGATGCCGATTGACGAATTTTGTCGTCGCTCCAATGAAAATTCGTTCGTTGCGATTCAGATTGAGACGGCAGAGGCCGTTGAATGCTGCGAGAAAATCGCTGCGATTGACGGAGTTGATCATCTCTTTATTGGTCCCGCAGATCTCAGCCAGGCGCTCGGCATTACCGGTCAGATGACGCATCCTCTTTTGTTGGATGCCATTTCACGTATCGCTGAGGCGGCCCGCAGTCATGGGAAGACATTCGGAGCCGTTTCATTTTCCCCCGAGCAGGCAGAAATTCTGATTGAGAAGGGGTGTCGGCTGATCTCGATGACGTCAGACATTCGAACCTTTCAGGAAGGGATTGTCGCCATCAAGGAGAAATTCCGCGTACTGTTTTCTTCCTGAACAGCACTCTTGTTGGTCGGCATCTCACTAACGATGCGTTCCAGCTCTCCGAGAGGGGCCACTTCAACGCCTGATCGGCTTTGATCCGACGGATTTCCTGGAAGCCACTCTCTTCAGACGGCAGACGTAGGCTTCCCACGTCTTGGCGAAATTCATCGGTTTCAGGTCGTTCGACTTGAAGCCGGTGGAGCGATTGGTTGCAATGATCCAGCGAGACATTGCTCGCGTGTCTCCATGCCCCTCGTGAGATTGCTGGACCAAAGCCGATGCTTCTTCGCTGCGCGCTGACTTGTTTCGATTCCGCATTGCGCGTGATCGTCTGTTTGACCCTGCTGGCCACTGCTGAAAACTCGTTATTTGCCAAAGACCGGAGTGTTCAGTTTGATTTCGGTTCTCAGCAAGGCACAACAAAAGGCCCATGGAACAATGTCACCGCGCCGGACGGTGAAGGGGTACTGATTGCGGGAGCCGTTGATGAAAACGGGGTGAAAACCTCTGTCCGTCTGATTCAGGTGGACGGGTGGGCTGGGTACAACGCAACTGGTGTCAAAGATTCTGAATCGCTGCCAGCCAGCGTGACCCAGGATTCGTTCTATCTCGAAAAAAACGTTGATACTCGCGCACGGATCATTCTGGACGGATTAAATCCCGGGGTGCCCTATACCGTGTCGGTGTCTGCGTCCCGAGAGAACAGCAAATTGCCATCGAAGACACAAATCGATGTTCAGGGTTTCATTTTGACGCTGGATGTTGCCAATAACGCTTGCAAAATCGTTCGCCCGGAACAACCTGTCTATGCAAACGATCACGGGCAGATTGCCATCACGGTCGAGTGTCTCCCAGATCAGACTTATTCCTATCTGGGCTATCTGAAACTTCAGGGAGATTTGAAAGACTGGGAAGAAATTGTCCTTCCTGAGGACCCTGTGGACGGTCCACCTGAAGTGTCGGCCAAGGCTTGGGCGCTGGCGGATGCGGAGACAGGCGAAATTCTCGCCGGAAAGCACATGGACGTTGTTCGGCCGATGGCGAGTATGACAAAAGTCATGACGGCCTGGATGATTCTCGAATTAGCTGCGGAGAATCCCGATCTTCTGAAGGAAGAAGTCTTGATCTCAGAAAATGCGGACAATACCTCCGGTTCAAGTGCCGGGGTTCGTGCAGGTGAGCGAATTTTAGCAGGCGACTTGCTCTACGGTCTTTTGCTTCCATCAGGAAATGATGCCGCTGTCGCCCTCGCTGAGCATTTCGGAGGCTACTTTCCTTCGACGAATTCAGAAGGAGAGCAGGGCAGCTCTGTTGATCCTGTCGAGGATTTTGTGGCGGAAATGAATCGACGGGCTCATGAACTTGGAATGTCCTCCACCCGTTATTTCGATCCGCACGGAAACAGTAGCAATTACTCCTCCCCTGTCGATCTGATCAAACTCGGAGCCGTCTTTATGAAGACTCCACTTGGCCCTGAGTATGTTTCGACCCGGATTTATCATGCGGATATTAAAAAGCCTGATGGAACAGTACGGGTCGCGACCTGGAGGAATACAAATCAACTGCTGGAGCGAGCCGGATATCGAGGGATCAAAACCGGCACCACCGGGCGAGCCGGGGAATGTCTCCTGGCATGCGGAGAGTACGAAGGACGAACGTTCCTCCTGGTGATCATGGGGGCATCACAAGGATCTCGTTTTGTCGATGCTCGTAACCTTTTCCGCTGGGGATTCTCCCGGTTCGCCTCCAATGGAACCGATGCACCGGACGGGAAATGACACGTCCAAAAACCCGTCTTACTAGACTCTGGCAGAACTGCCTGCTCTGGAGACGACAAACAGCAAGACAAGAATTGCCCCGATGATGGACATCAACATGTTTGCCGGTTGACCGACATCGCCTCCCCGGAAAATCCAGGTAATAAATCCCCCTGCGAATGAGCCTGCGATCCCAAGGACAATTGTTGCCAGCCATCCCATTGGTTGCCGACCCGGAACGAGGAGTCGCGCAAGTAGTCCTGCAACGAGGCCGAAAAACGTCCAGGCAATCAATGCCGAAATTGTCTCCATGATCAGACTCCTGAATTGTCTCGATCAGCTTGGTTTTCCACGCCCAGTGCACGGATCAACTGCTGATTCCTTAAAACAGAATCCCCCTTCAGCAATCGATGTGCCGAAGGGGGAGGAGTCCATTTGCTGACTGCGAATCGATCATCAGCGATTACGCCGCTTCAGATGTGATTCGAGAAGCTGCAGATTCTTCAGGTTTGCTCGAAAAGCAACGTCCATAACGTCCCCAACAACGGGGACCGCCCCCGCCGCCATATCAATGGCAATATTCATTGCCATGCGGGCGAGCAGCCATTTAGGAACGTCCAGCTGGTGAGCCAGATAGACGATGTATCCAGAGATGGCTGCGGACGCGAGATCTCCAATTCCCGGAATCAAGCCGATAATGGCATCCAGGCCGACGCGGATGTTGGTTCCTGGGACGGTGAACCGATTATCCATCAGCTCGGCGAGGACCCGGATTTGCTGGAGAATCTGTGCTTCGCTCCATAGACCGCCCGTTCGGGACGAGTGACGGCGCGAGGAGTCCACAATTTCTGGAATAACGTGAATGTTCGTGAAGTTCACTTGAGCAGCCTCGACAGAATTGAAGACGGAATGAGTGGCAGGACAACGCGCAACATGGTTGCCCTGCGTTCATGTCGGAGCGACGGAAGAAAAGGCTGTGAACATTTCTAAAAACCTCCCTGAACCCTGAATTGATCGCATCATCGACAAAATCGTCAAGAGGGAATCTCAAAACTGGCACCCGAATTGCGTCATCCCCTAACGCTCCCCGAAGGGAGAAAAGTGGTTCGAAAGGAAACATCGAAAAAAAGGGGAACGCAATGGCTCTGGAAACAACAACGAACCTGAAGCCGGAAACGATCAATTATTTGCAGGAATTGATCCAGATTAATGTCGACAGCCGCGACGGATTTCGTCAGGCTGCTCAGGACATTGATGATATGACGATTTCCCAGCTGTTCCTGCAACTGGCAGATGAGCGAGAGCAGCAGGCCACTCAACTGAGCCAGTACGTCGAGCTCAACCAGGAAACCCCCAATCGGTCAGGCTCTTTTGCTGCGGCACTGCATCGCAGCTGGATGTCGCTCCGGGAGCTTCTCACGACCGACAACACGAAAGCTATTCTGGAAGAGGCGGAACGCGGCGAAGACCAAATTAAATCGGCCTACGAAAATGCGATCCGTGAAACATCCGGAAGCGCCGTCAACGATGTCTTGCTGAGGCAATACGCCAAAGTCAAGACAGCCCACGACCGGGTTCGCGATCTCCGGGACCAGTATCAAACTCTGTGAGCCACCGAAAAACGTCTCACTTGTTTTCATAGACGTTCAGCCCGCCTCTGCGCCAGAAAAGCGGGATTAGGGCGTCTTCTTTCTGCTCACATTCCTGGAATGTGTGAGACAACTTGATAAGGGATGACTTGATCCCTCTGCGACCGGACGAACGAAAGTTCAGTCCGGTCGTCTGTTTGAATGGGGGTGGGCATGCTCGTAGGTTTCTCGCATTCGCCGGGTGCTGACGTGCGTATAAATTTGCGTGGTCGTCAGGCTCTTGTGTCCAAGAAGTTCCTGGACAGCTCGCAGATCCGCTCCGCCATCAAGCAGGTGAGTGGCAAAGCTATGCCGAAGGGTGTGAGGTGAGGTGATTGAATCCAGACCGGTGTCCTGAAGATATTTCTCCAGCATTCGCCCGATGCTCCGGGTCGTCAATCGACGCCCAAAGCGGTTCAGAAACAGGGCGTCTAATTCGTCGGCAGGGGCCTGCGGGTCGACCATCCGAACTTCCAGCCATCGATCGAGTGCCTTCGCAGCATAAGATCCCACTGGTGCGATGCGCTCTTTCTTTCCTTTCCCGAAGACCCGGAGAATATTTGCCCCGCGGTCCCAGTCGGAAATATTCAATCCAACAAGCTCAGCCACGCGGAGTCCTGCGGAATAGAGCGTTTCCAGAATCGCCCGGTCCCTCAGCCCCATCGGCTCGTTGGCAGGAGGGGCCTCCAGTAACAGCGCAATTTGCTCCGTCGTCAGAAAATGGGGGAGTTTCCGCCCTGTCCGAGGGGTCCGGAGCGCCTGAGCCGGGTTAGAGGAGGTGATCCCTTCCCTCGTCGTGAATCTAAAGAAGCTCCGTAGACAAGCCAGTCGGCGGGCAATTGTGGTGCGGGCGTATTGGCATTCGTGCAAATAGGAGACATAGCCCCGCAGGAGCGGAATGGTGACCTCCTGCGGACTGGCGACACCCCCGCTCCTGTCTTCGAGATAATCCTGAAAACTGGCAAAGTCTTCCCGATATGATTTGACCGTCAATTCCGACGCATTCCGTTCCAGTTGGAGATGTCGGACAAACTGGTCAAATGCAGATTTCATAGATCCCGATCGTATTGAGTGTCTGCTTCACCCGGGGCGTCGGCAACATCGACCAAGAGGAGTCGAACAATCGCCTGCAATTTTGCCCCCCGGGGTCTCAGGCGGAGCGACGAAATGGTTTATCAGGCGTGCCTAGCGCTTCTGTCTGGAGCCGGCGCACCTTCTGGCTGAGAACGGCGGCATCGTACCAAGTGAAATTCAGCTCCGGATCGGCTGCATATCTTCCCAATGTCTGCAGCAACTGCGGGACGCTTTGATCATCGTAGAGAAAGACGTACCGCTCGCCGTCTTTCACCAGAGCAATGACATTGACGTTGCGGTCCATCGAAAACACCTTGTTCGCGTCCACCGGGTGATCCAGAAGGGGTTATCGTCCGTGGCACCAGATGAAACCCGTTGGAATGAGACTGCAAAGAACGGAATTTCCAGAATCACCGGTCCCCGTTGATTGATCTGTCACCACCGGAAATGTCGACACGGTTTCCAGCCGCGAACTGACAAACTCACCCTATATTGACACGCGGGAGCATGACCGGAACGTGGCTCGAAAAAGTCTTATCCGTGAGCGCTGGATGACCGTTGTATCACCAGAAAGTTCTCTGATTTGGCAGAGCGAACACTGTCATTTGCAAGGCGAAGCTGGCCTCATTTCTGACGCGGCGAGGCAACTTCCGTGAGGGAAGAATGAGTCGTTACGGATCGCCGACAGGTGACTTACTGGAGGGCAATCTGTCGGCACAATTTGCCGTTAAAAGAAACTGGCTCGCGATGATCGGGAGAGGAGGAGGGGGGAAGTCTTGGCGGGAGATGACCTGAAACTATTCCTACGTACCGACACTCTAACATTCGTCAGATGATACCATGGTAAGCCAACAAAAAAGGTTTAGCGTCGGCTGGAGACCGACCGCTAAACCTGAAAACCTTCGTTCACACCGTTCCGGGAATCCCGGAGGGGAGCACTTTAGCGGATTTGCAGTGCATCAATCTGCTGGATGGCGCTGATCGCCGCTTCAGCACTGCCGGCTTCCTTCAAAAATGCCTGAGCAGCCTTCAAGAGTGTGAAATTGACCTCCTGCCGCGAGGCTGAAGCAGAGGATCGAGTCCCCACGGTCGTCGTTGCAGGAGCGGCCTTCCGCCCGGGGCGGCGAACCTTGACTGATTTCTTGTTGCTGCCACGCAGCCCCAGCTTGGCGCGGGCGTGCGAATAGGCAACGTTGCAGGAGCCTCGGTTGATTGTCTGATCCGGGAAGCTTTCCTGCAGCTTGGCGTACACCTCGTTGCTCGAAAACGTTGGGTTCTCCTTAAGAATATTCCGAATTTCTTCGGACATATTGAATTCGCCCCGAGTCGCCTTTTTCTTAGCCATAATGTTGGGTTTTCCTTCTAATAATTCAGACTGATTCACTCACTCAATCAATCAGCAACCCTGCCGATATTCATTCCGGATCGTCTCTGACTGTGCCCTGAAGAACGTCATCACCAAAAACCTGATGGATCAAATTTTGCCAATCAGAAGGGTGAGATCACTGGGGCTTTTTCAGTACGGGAGATGAATTCCTCAGCAAAGTCGCGTCACTTTCAGCAAAGTCGCATTACACTCGACTGTAACACTTCAGACCGTGACATCGGGATAGGGATACCAATGATGATTATTGGCCCAGTCCTGACTGTAAAATGCCCGTACCAGTACACAACATAATTACGAACATTTTTCAGGGATGCAAGCGTTATTAGAGCGGGGCTATCACAATTTGATCAAGTCTACGGTATGAGATGTCCCATCTTACGAAAACCTGAGAGATCTGAAGGCGGAAGTGAATTAATCCGGAATTGTCACCGAAATCGCATTGCTGCAGTGGCTCGAAGCACGTGACAGATTCTTTGATGCCAAGTAGGGGAATCGGGATGTGTTTCGGCAGGAAATAGGAGTGAGTGGATCTGAAGCGACGGGATGACCCTCCAGAAAGTACTCTCAAATGTTCACCTGATGCGAATTGGAGACATTGGGAAGGGCGTCCTGAATGCGGTTGGAACGGTCCTGCCTTCGAAATTCCCTGAAAAATACGTGGAAGCACTGCGGAAATCACGAAGGATCCCAGTTCGATCATCGCACTGGGCTAAGCGGATTTTACCGTGCGAAAAAGGCCTTCAATGGTTCGCATTTGCCCTTCGCACATGCATCTGATGACGTATCACGTTCATCTGCATTTGCCCTTCGCACATGCATCTGATGACGTATCACGTTCATCTGCATTTGCTCTGGGATATGCAGGAACATTCAGGAAATTGGCAGAGAAAGCACTTTTGAGCCCCACATCCAATTTGCCTTGAATCAGGGCTTCTGTTCGATGGGCCGATCTCGGCAGGTTGAACCTTCAACATATGCCTGATTTGCGAGAGAATTGGGCTGAATCAGTCCCTTCCTCAAGGCTGCCATCGCGTCGAGTCTAGTGAATTTAGAGCCGCCAGACGTCTCCAATCTTCTCTAACTCGACCTGACGCTCATGATCAGTAATCAACGATCAGCGATATCATGGGGATCTTATGACGGGCACACCTTGTCTGATATCACCGACCACAACTTTCTTGTGTGTATATCTGTACACGATAACCGATAAGGTTTTCTTCTTATGGAATGCGAAAAAAATCGGAGGTGATTGGATTGAATTGACGTTTCAGATATCGAGCTTATCAGAGGGGAAAAACCTGTTGTGATGGGCACAGAAGATAGACAATTCTGTGGCAGAATTATGGAAGATCAGCAGGACTCTGAGAGCGCCCTGTGACCTGATATGACCAACGTTGCCCGCATTCCACGCAGTCTCGTTGAAATACAGAAATCGTCCGTCTCAGTGAGACTTCTCGGACTCGACAACCAAATTTCCCATCAAGAGATTGCTGATCTGATTGGATCTCTGAAATCAGCTTAATGATTCAATAGCAGTTGCAGTCTTGTGCGGGGCGACAGCTCAAGATCTTACAAAGCGACTGCACAGGATCTGCGACACCACGGGTGCGAAGTCGAGTCGACATCAATAGCCGGAAATCCGCTTCCCGTCGGTTTTGAGAGGATCGGCAATTCTCACATGGATGGCGGGAATATCCGGTGTCAATAACTGCAATGTGAGGGTATGTCGTCCGGGAGCAGTTGGAGTGAAGGGGCGATATTCAGCTCGCCACCTCGTGTCGCGAAATTGTGGTGAAAACGTGAGCCGTTCAGAAAGCAGGATCGAATCGCCATGGGATAACTCGGCATCCATCTGCAATTCGCCGCTTGACCTCCGCATTGTTGGCGTTCGATGCATAGGGCCAATCGACAATTTGTGCTCAACTCCCGGGTGCTCGACGGCGAACTCGATTACACGCACGGTGTCGCCATCTGAAAAAGCATCGTTCGACGCTCCATCCAGGATCACTTCATGAAGCGTTGACTGCCTTAGTCCACGATCGGTCCAAAATGCGAAAGCGGACAATGCGATACCGCAGCCACTTAAAAAGACGATCTTCCACTGAATAGATCGCCGTTGTCGTTTCTGCGGAGTCTTTATCGCGACGAGCCACGCACCACCTGCAAAGAGCAGGAATGTACCGAGAATGACAGCTGCAAGTATCCAACTCGCCATGATCTGAAAACAACAACGTTAGCACATTAACTTTGGATCAGGTCAACATGGCTTGCCAGTGTATCGTCTCTGCCGACACGGTGCGAACGGTGCATCCAATAATCATCATTCATCTTTCCGTGCGTTGAATGACAAGTTGAATGGCTGCATGAATGGCGGCCTCATCATGCAGGATGGGGCAATGCGTCTCTAGTCAGATTGTCTCTGACCCATCGCTCAACATTCCTGACTTCAATGTTCTGCTGAGCATTAAATGTCTGATCCTTCTGCCAGGAGACTCCTTGTCCTTCAGCAAAGACAACCCGGTATTTTCTGAACGTGTTCAATGGGTCTTTCGTCAGCTCCTCCTTCAAATAAGGGATGGTCCATTCCACTCGCTGGACTCTCCGGTTCAGGATGGAATCGACAATGTCTGCCAGTTGCCGATATGTGATCGTATCGCCGGCTGTGAAAACGACCCGGTTTGCGATCCTCGGTTCAAAAAAGAGGATTTCCGCAGTTAATTCGCCAATATCCTCCGGCGTTGTGACGGTCACTGCCGTCTCCCAACTTCCCAGAGCATGTACCGTGTTGTTCGCAAGATCAACAACGCCAAATGATGGTTCAAACAGGAAGCTGGTGAACATTCCCGTTGAGACAATGACCCACTCCGTTCGATCCTGAGAACGCAACAGGTCCCGTACATCGAGCTGTTCATCAAATAGATCCTGAGCACTGCCACGGCCAATGGTGTCGTAATCGACGCCAAACTGCCACGGAATGTAGCGTGGAACACCGGCAGCCAGTACTGCTCGCGTCAATTTAAGTTGGATTTGTCTCCCAGCAACAAATCCGGTGCATCCAATGACCGTGTGAAAATTCTTTAACAGATCGGCAAGCTCTGCTTCGGAGTTCTCCGCAAGATCGCCTGCGAGAATATGAACTCCAAGAGATTGAAGTTCATCTATGTCTTTGCGTTTACCGGGATCAAGACTGGCAATTGTGGAAGGGCGAAGAAGGACGTTCAGAATGGTGCCAGGATGTTCCTTTGCTCGTCTGGAGAGACTCCGAAGGATTGCCATTCCAAGTTCGCCAGCACCAACAACGAGAATGGACGTTTTCTCTGACATGACATCCGCTCCTGACCAAGTCAAACGATACTCACTGCCTTCAAAAAATGCTCTGCTTTCTCTCTCCCGGATCTCTCTTTGCTTGCCTGATATCATAGGCAGACCCCGTAAACAGCAAGCAATTTGCTGATGACATTCGAGAGCAAATTGAGAATCGGGAGATGACGGGAACACAGCGAATCCAGCGAAGAATGCGCTGAAAAGTCAAATATACCCTTGAATTGCGATCCCCTATAAAAATTTTTTCATCAGGAGACTCGCCCAAGTCAGGGGCCTATCTACAAAAAAGTAAAGGGAATCCTGAATGGCAGGACCAGAGTCACTATCTCCAGATTATGCAGGCAGCCCACGGTTCGGTCGAAGCCTCGGGACTACACTGCGGAAACCTGCTGATGCCGGGGTCTGGCGAGCATGTTTATCTCACTATTCCATCGACTCTGAATTCCACGCGAACCTCCCTCGCGAGGCCGGGTCTTGGCAATATACGCTCGCCACACCGTCAATTGCATCGACGTGCCAATCCAGGCAAAGAACTCAACAGGATGATCAGTCAGGCTTGCCTCGCCCTCGCGGATCGCCTCACAATTGCACAAGAAGACAACTTGGCAACACCTCCCGGCAATAGTCGGTGGTCAGGCCAAGCGGCATCGACACCTCCAGTTTCGCGGCATCGCCTGCCCCGGCTGATTTCCTGGGAACCTTTCGATGTGTCCAGCGGGACGCCTCCAACGCACCTTCGACTGAACAGGGAAGGAGAGAACCATGTCTGCGTACGTTATGTTTATCCGAGAAAAGACTCTCGACCGCTCGGAACTGGAAGCTTACTGGGCTCGAATTAAGGGGACTCTGGAAGGCCGACCGATCAGGATACTGACGGCCTATGGAAGACATGTCACTCTGGAAGGACCGGACGTTGAAGGGATCGTTATCGCTGAGTTTCCATCAGAGAAAGAAGCCTGTGACTGGTACAACAGTCCAGCCTATCAGGAAGCAGCTCAACATCGATTTCGAGGCGCCGTCTATCGCGGGTTTATTGTTGAAGGGATCTAAGCAGTATTAGATGCGATGAGGGCCTTGAATGAGACCTCTTTCAGCATAATTGGGGCCTTCAGGAGAGGCCTGAAATCTTGTTTGAGAAAAAAACGACTTCCTTGTTGCCCCTAATCAGCTGGCCGTTGCTGATCGATTATTATGAGAGGCAGACGAAGGGGGCATCCCGAATCGTTATTTTGAAATCAGGTTGTAATGAGTTCTGATCTCTTCAGCACTGAGTGCCCGCTTGTATAAGGCGATTTCATCGAGCGCCCCTTCAAACTGACGATGGAGCCGCTGATCCATCTGTCCGATAGAGAGTTGATAACGCCCACTGTCGCTTTTGATTTCCCCCTCATAACGCCGGATTTCCATCCCGTTAACAAACATGCTGAGAGAGTTCTCCGTCTTGCAGACAACGATGTGGTGCCATTGTCCAGGCGTACATGTCTCCTGAGTGAACAGGTTCACCCCCGATCTGATATCCTGCGCGGGGGGAAAGCGATGAAAGAACCTCAAGGCTCCGGGGGCATGTATTAATGCGGACTGAAACGCGATTTCGACCGCATTCAGATCTCCTTGCCAGTCCTCGCTGAGGACGTCGACGAGCGTCATCCAGCTGATCCGCTGTGGACAGACCCAGAGTTCGATGGAAAACTCATCTTCATTCCAGCCGTTCAGACCTTCATCGACGGAAAAATATCTGGACGTGGGACTGGCACGAAAGAGGCCGACTCCATTTTCAATAGAAACGGAAGTATCTGTTTCTTCGGCATGAAGGACGAGGTTCAGGTTCTCGCCCATTTCATTGGGGACATGCTGATCAATGAACTGTTCAAATCGCCAATAGGCGAATGGCTGTGCCTGTTGAATTGTGCGGACATAGTCCTCGTTGATGTGTAAAGGGGGCAGGGGACGATCAGGAATTCTTGAAGCAGACACATCCGCGGAGATGGTTGGGCCGAGTGAGACCCCATTCCGACTGACCCGCAGGGAACCGGATTGCCCAACAACTTCGCTACGGAGCGTGTTTCCGTCCATGCCTAGCAACGAGACGACCACTTCCCCATCGGTGACCTGAACATCGCTCTCTCCATTCTCATCGACATGAAGAGAAAATTCTGTGCCGATATCGACAACAGCGACATCCGGGGCATTCATCACAAATCCGCGCGCGGATGGGGGGACGCGAGCTGCTGCATTCCCTTCAAGTAATGTGACCAGCGAGAGCGAATGAATCCGTAGCTTCGCAGGACCATTGAGGACAACCTGCGCTCCATTCAGAAAATCCAGATGCAATGTTCCTGATGGCCATGTAACGAGCCCGGGACGCAAACGGTCCCCTACCTGAATTCCTTCCAGCTTTCTTTGTCCATCTCCCGACTCCAGAAATGTCACAATGGCGACTTCGGGTGGGGGAGTCTGGTCCGTTTCGACAAATACAAATTCCGGTCGGTGAGAGGCTTTTTCCTGTTGTACATCAATCGTTGCGATCGAAGAGGGGGCTGTTTGCTCCAATTCTCGCCCCGCTATCTGACTCGGCGTAACACTCGATTCAACCGGGAGAGTCCTTTGGGAGACCCACAGGGCTGTTAACGCGCCAATTAACAGAGAGGCCACACTGAATGCTGTAATTTTGACGAGCTGGTGTTTTCTGGAGGTAAGAACGGGCCGAGGCACCGGCTGCGAAGGATCGCTCATCACTTCATAGAGGCACGCTTCCAGATTCATGTACTTGACGAATCGGATTCGTAACTCTGGGTCAGCCAGCAACTTTGTCTGAAGTAGCTGGAATTCCGCTTCGGTCGCTGTTCCGGTCGCCACCGCACGAAAGAGAGATGTTTCTCCGGGCTCAGGCCTCGAGGAAGAGGTCGTCATCTTAGAGCATCTCCTCACTCAATCGCTGTTCTACGCAACGAGCAACTTTCTCTCGGATGCGGTCCAGCTTTCGATATAACGCTTTCAGGGTCTGCCCGCTCTCCTCTGCAATGGAGCATGCTTTTTCTGAATCGCAATAGCGTCTTCGCAGTAATGCCAATCCTGCTTGATCGATCTTCTGAAGGCAGACCTGCAGGGCTGTCAGCTGACGTTCCAAAATCGGATCGAGCTGATCCCGTGTTTCCTTGAGGAGATCCAGAATTTCCGCGTTGAAAACGAGCCGGTTGCGAGCCTGTTCCTTCCGAAAATTCAGGACTTCAATGTAAGCAAACCGAAGCGCCCAAGGCAGAAATTCGCAAGTTCGATCATAACCGGGATACTTCTCCCAAAGTGCCGTTGCTACTCGCTGAAGAACTTCTTCAGCATCATCCCGTCTGGGGATGAACGTCATGATGTAGCGCAGCAACGTTCTGTCATGCCGGAGAAGATGCTGCGAGAACTCAAGACCGTTAACTTCCACTGCCATGTACTCCGGAAACCGATCTGGGGCTGCAGCACCGTCTGTTCTAATTAGATGAATCTCCAGAAAGACGGGCGATTCCCCGGCGAAAATTTTGCAAATGCAGCTGCTGCCAATTCACAATTGTTGACCGACAGTATTGCGTCAAGCGAAAACGTCAACACATAGACTGCGATTGATCCGAGGATGCCCCCTCTCTCAGTGCCTTCGAATTCACTGCCTCAACACTGCGAAACTGCCCCCAATGACCTCGTTCAGAACGTGGGAAAAGAAATTTTTGCAAATTGAGGGGGGAATTTGGGTCGGAGAGGGAGACTCATTTCGCTCGCACTGAAATTGAAAATTTTCAAATTCCATTCGATCGACCGAGATCGAGGCTTCGCTGATGGTGCATCCTGGCTGATGGGATTGGGCATGTCGCCTCAAGTTCTTTCATTGCTGGAAACTTTGACAGACTGGCAATGCAGGCATGATGCCATTCTCTTTGTTCGAAGACTTGCTCTCCCTGAAAGAGAACCTGATGAACTGGTTTCGTAGAAAACCCTGTCTACTGGCTGCCCTTGTTGTTTTGGCGGGCATCATTTCAGGGACAGCAGCCCAGGCTGAAAAACCCGATTGGGTCCTTGTGACGCCCAGCGCTCAATGGAAGCCTCGAGACTCTCAGGGCGAACTCGTATTTCAGGACCAATTGTGGATTTTTGGGGGTTGGCACGACTCGTTCAGTCCTGCCCCCCGTGACGTCTGGAGCTCGTCGGACGGAGTGAACTGGAATCTGGTCGAAGAGACGGCTCCATGGAAACACAGCGACCTGCCGATGACCATCGTTTTCAAGGACCGCATGTGGATCATGGGGGGATGGTACAACGGAAGGCTGCCGGATCGTTCCCCCAGTAACGAAGTCTGGTCCTCAATTGACGGGAAAAACTGGACGCAGGAAACGGCCCATGCCGGGTGGTCCGCCCGACTGGGAGCAGGCCTTGTCGAGTTTAAAGGGAAGCTGTGGATACTGGGGG
This sequence comes from uncultured Planctomicrobium sp., assembly GCA_938015865.1. Classification (GTDB taxonomy): domain Bacteria; phylum Planctomycetota; class Planctomycetia; order Planctomycetales; family Planctomycetaceae; genus Planctomicrobium. The sequence continues at coordinate 12,636 of CALLWY010000059.1, read as the reverse complement.
GCTGCGAGGACTATTTCTTCGGGGATGCGACGAGCCTGAAGAATGATGTCTGGTCCTCCGAAGACGGGAAAACATGGAAACTTGAAACGGCACAAGCGGAATGGGCTCCGCGTGCATTTCATCAGGCAGCGGTTCTCAATGGCCGCATCTATGTACTCGGAGGAGGAAACTACCTCCCTGAATACGCAGCTTACAATGATGTCTGGAGCTCAGCTGATGGCGTTCACTGGGAGCAGGAAACCGCCCACGCTCCATGGCACGAACGCATCTGGTTCTCCACCGTTGTCTACCGCGATCACCTCTGGGTGATGGGGGGGTGGTCCAACAATCCGTACAAGAACTGGGGCGATGTGTGGTATTCCCGGGATGGCAAGGAGTGGAAAGAACTCAAGACCGACCACTGCTGGCGGGAACGCCATGAACTTTCGGCATTCGTTTTCCAGGACAAAATCTGGGTTGCTGGTGGTCTGGTTCCACCGTTAACCAATGATGTCTGGTCGCTTCAGCTTCCTCGAGACTGGTCCGGAGAGTCGAGTTCGGATTGATATCACGTGGGAGTTTCCAGCTAATAACCTCAGGGGGGAACGATTCGCATTACAGACGACCCGTTTCTCTCAATTTTTGATCATCATTTCGTGACTGAGTTTGCGCTTCCACTTTCGTATGGTTTTCAGATTTGAGTCTCATTCACACTTTCAAAAGGGATTCGTATGTCCTTTCACCATCGCCGTACGGGCTTCACTCTGATTGAGCTCCTTGTCGTCATTGCCATTATTGCAGTCCTCATCGCGCTTTTGTTGCCTGCCGTCCAACAGGCTCGAGAAGCCGCCCGACGTTCTCAGTGCAAGAACAATTTGAAGCAGTTTGGCCTTGCGTTTCATAACTATCACGATGTCCACCGGGGGTTCCCCCCGGGCGGTTTTGGGTCAAATGCATATGGTGGAGCGTTTCACTCTTCTGCATTCCTGCACCTGATGCCGTATTACGAATATGCGACCGCGTACAACAAAATTGATTTTGAGGGCGCCGTTTCCCCCGGTTACATTGGCGAACCAAGTGCAAGCGCGGTCGACAATGCGACTGATGCGATTTTGGGCGGCGTATCACCTCCGATCTTTCATTGCCCATCATCTCCGCTTGCACGCATCGCGACGCTCCCCTGGCTGACTGATGGTCCTTCGAAGAATATCACGACAGTCAGCTACAAGCTGATTACAGGAACAGCTCAGGACAATCAGACTCCATCGCGGGTTCATACGATCCAAAAGGGGCTTGCCGCTAATAACGGAGCGCTGAAATGGTCTTCCAGTGTGAGAATCGCAGAGATCACTGACGGCCTTACCAATACAATTCTGATGGGAGAGCAGTCGGGACCAGTGATTTCCGCAACGGGACAATCATACGATTTTCGTGGCTCAGCGACGGAAGGCGCGTGGGTAGGGGACTGGGTGATCGGAGATGTCCCCGCTCAGGGTGCCGGAGAATTTTATAACACGACGACGATTCGATACCGAATCGGTTACACGGGGTTCTCAACGAATGATCGCTCGACCGGATTTAATGTTTCCGCATCAGGAAACCCGGAAGGAATGCTCGCAAATACTCCGTTAAACTCGACTCATACTGGCGGAATCCACGTCTTGAGAGGCGATGGAAGTGTGGCTTTCCTGAGTGAGTCGATGAATCTGGAAACTCTTTTTCGACTTGCACAACGTGACGATGGTCAGGTTGTCGGAGAATACTGATCAGGTATCACTCCCGGGGACTCCGTCGTCTCTCTTGAAACCAGAGTCTCAACCTGTCCTCTGTGATCTGAAATGTTGAAACTCACACATCCTGGCATACGCTCGCGTCGACAGGATTCGTTTCACGTTCTCAAGATCATGGGGTATGGGCCTGAAGTCGGCATCTCAACCATTCGTTCTGGAATGTTTTGAATTTCAGCCAATGCAGTGATCTGGTGCATTGGCCGGAGGATCAGGCTTCGTTTCCGGAAAGAAGCATGACTCATGGCCGAAAAGAGAATGACCTGATCCCGGCGAGAGAGCCTGCGAGCATCCCAATTTGGTTGATTAATAAAATGACACGTTCGCGTGCTAGAAAGAGAGTTTATCTTGTTTGTTAAAAACGGGCGGTATCCCGCATGGGCGGGTATAGCACTGATGATTGCGAGCATATGTGCTCTCTCTGGATGCGGTTCGGGGAAACCGCCAGTTTTGCAAGGTGAGGTTTTGGGGAAAGTGACTCTGGATGGGAAACCTCTCGATTCAGGAATCGTAAGATTCCACGATCAGGCGCAGGGGACAGTGGCATCATCACCGATTTCAGGCCCTGCGGGTGACTACCGGCTTTCGCTTGGAGGACGCGACACCATCCCGGTTGGGACCTATATTGTGACCGTCTCCCCTCCACCAGAGCCTGAAATTGACGCGCCACGAGGCAGTGCGACACCTGCCCCCAATCCATCTTCACAAACCAGCAAAACGGTCGTCCCAAAGAAATATCAAAATGAGCGGACGACCGATCTGATTGCCAAGGTTGAACAGGGGAAGAACAATATCAATCTGGAACTTAAGACCAAATAAGTGAACCCGGAGGTAACGAGCCCTCATGCAATATTTATGGATAGTCACCATTGCGTTGTTTGTTGTTCAGTTTCTTGCAGCACCGGTATCAGGCGATGAACCTTCGGGACTGAGAATTGCAGTCTTTCAAGTCGATGCGACACCTCCGATCGGAAGCCCGGTGGCATATGCCCCCACTCGCAAGGTGGAAGATCCTCTCTCTGCACGAGGGATTGTCCTTCTGGGGGTTGATCGCCCCATTGTCCTTTGTGCCGTCGACTGGCTTGGGATCGGAAATGATGGTCATCAGATCTTCCGGGAGAAACTCGCACAGGCGGCAGAAACAACTGTCGACCGGGTGACCGTTCATGCACTGCATCAGCATGACGCACCCCGATGTGACTTTCGTGCAGAAGAAATTCTCACGGAATATGGCCTGGGGGGGACCAAGTTTAATTCCGCGTTCTGTCGGAATGTGATCGAGAACGCTGCAACGGCGGTTCGCCTCGCGATTCCTGAAGCAAAACCTGTGACCCACATTGGTGTTGGAAAAGCCATTGTCGAGAAGGTGGCGTCGAACCGTCGGATCATTGGCCCGGATGGGAAATTGGTCTACTCCCGAATGAGCCGGACAACAGATCCAAAGCTCATCGCAGCTCCGGAAGGGGTGATCGATCCCGAACTGAAACTCATCAGTTTCTGGAATGAAGATCAGCCCATTGCATCCCTGACATACTATGCAACCCATCCTCAGAGCTATTACGGTAACGGGGAGGTGACTTCCGAATTTGTCGGGCTTGCGCGTGCCCGACGAGAGGCCTCTGTCCCCGGAGTGGCTCATATCCATTTCAATGGAGCCAGTGGAGACGTCGCAGCAGGAAAATATAACGATGGTTCCCCACAGGCGCGTGTTGCCTTAACGGATCGAATGGAAAAAGGAATGGCTCAGGCCTGGGAGTCGACCGTTAAGACACCGATCTCTGCCCACGAGATCGAATGGCGAGTTGAGACAGTCACACTGCCGGTTTCATCTGCGGTAACGGTCAGTGATTTGCAGGAGAGGCTTCGCGAGCTGAAGGAAAATCGTCCTCCAGCACAACGCAATTTATTTTACGCAGGTAAAATGGCCTATCTTGAACGAGCCCGGAACGGAGCTGTCTCGCTGGAGATCTCCTGCCTGAAAATGAAGGATGTTTTCATCTTGCACCTTCCCGGAGAAATGTTTGTCGAATATCAGCTTGCAGCGCAGAAGATTCGCCCTGATCAGACTGTTTGTATGGCTGCATATGGCGATTATGGTCCCCAGTATATCGGGACTGAAGTCGCATTTTCTCAGGGTGGCTATGAGACCAGCCCGTATGCAACAAGTGTTACTCCGGAGGCTGAAAAAGTGCTGATGAATGGAATCCGATCGCTGTTGAAGTAACCCCCCGGCATTTTCTCTTTTAATCTCCCACCCCCGCCAGACTCGATTGATTGTTCGTGCGTCCGTAGTCGCAATGCTCTGGACGTAACGTTCCCGATGAGGAATCGTCACTCATGCTGCCCCGTTCGTTGTGTCATCTGAATCGCATTTTGGCCTTCGCACTCGTGACAATTTCGTCGCTGAATGCCTCCGAGCCAAAGGGAGCCGAAGTCCCTGATCTTTCTGCGGAATTGCCAAGGATTCCGCGGATTGAGGCTGGTGAAGCACTGAAAACGTTTCAGATCGCTCCTGGATTCACGATTGAGCAGATTGCATCAGAACCTCTGGTGAACAGCCCGGTTGCAATGTGCTTTGATGCAGATGGGAAGCTCTACGTCATTGAGATGAGGGATTATTCGGAACAGGACAAAGAGCATCTTGGGCAAGTCCGTCTGCTTGAGGACCTTGATGGCGATGGATTTTATGACAAGAGCACCGTATTTGCAGATGGATTATCATGGCCTACCGCAATTATCTGTTACGACGGCGGAGTCTTTGTCGGCGCCGCACCGGATATTTATTACCTCAAGGATACGACAGGGGATGGTGTCAGTGACGTTAAGAAGAAAGTTTTCACAGGGTTCGGCCGGTCAAATGTGCAGGGGCTTTTGAATTCATTTCGTTGGGGGCTGGATTGCCGGATTCATGGAGTGACCAATCACTGTGGGGGAGTGGTCAAATCTGCTGATCGTCCTGATGACGCTGGGATCAATTTACGGGGCCGGGATTTCTCTTTTGACCCGAAAACTCTTGAACTTCGCGCGGAGAGTGGCGGCGGACAGCATGGGATGAGTTACGATGACTGGGGACGAAAGTTCACTTGCAATAACAGCATCTACGCAAGCCTGATTCTGTATGAAGACCGCTACGTCGCACGAAATCCGTATCTGGTCGCCCCCGCAGCGTGTGTGCAGATCGCGACAGATGGCGGCCAGCCTCCTGTCTTTCGCACGTCTCCAGTCGAGCCCTGGCGAATTGCCCGCACACGAATGAGAGTGCAGGAAGGACACCCGGGGGCAAAGGAGGGGGGAGGCCAACCGGCAGGGCATCTCACTGCAGCGACAGGAATTACCATCGTTCGCGGTGATGCTCTGGGGGATGATTTCCGTGGGGTTGCAATTATCGGAGACGTTGGCAGCAACCTGGTTCATCGGCGAAGACTCAAGCCAGATGGACTGAAATTTCATGCCGAACGTCTTGATCATGGAACAGAATTTATCAGTTCCAGCGATATCTGGTTTCGTCCTGTTCAATTTGAGAACGGTCCAGATGGATGCCTGCACATTTTAGACATGTACCGGGAAGTGATCGAACATCCGTGGTCGTTACCCGAGGTTATTAAAAAGCACCTTGACTTGACGAGTGGCCGTGATTGTGGGCGGCTGTATCGTGTTTATCGCACAGGAGAGACGATTCGTCGCAAGCAGAACTTGAGCGAGTTGAGTTCAGATGAACTCGTGAGCCTACTTGCCCACAAGAATGCATGGCACAGAGAGACAGCAAGCCGTCTGTTGTATGAGCGACAGGATCGGTCGATGATCCCGGCGTTGCAAAAACTTGCTCTCACCGGGGAAAGTCCGCTGGGGCGTCTTCACGCCATCTGGATGTTGGCGGGGCTGAATGGCCTTGATGAAGATGTGATGATCGCAGCATTGTCAGATTCCCAGGCAGAAATACGGGAGTCGGTCCTGCAGCTGGCGGAACGATTCCCGGCATCGAGTCGAGTCGCAGAAGCGATGGGACAGCTTGTTAATGACGATTCGCTCCGGGTTCGGTTTCAGCTGGCATTCAGTGCAGGAGAATTTCCACTGGAACGTCGGCTTCCCTGGCTTCAGGAGATCGCACGTCGAGATGGTGACCAGACGATGTTTGCGGTAGCCATTCAGAGTTCACTGCACGAAGGTGCGGACCAGTTCCTGATGTCCGCGCTGCAGGGAGGAATCCTCAAAGGGCAATTACTCTCACGGCTGGCCGCTCAAGTCGCAAAGCAAAGCTCTCCTGAAAAGGTCTTGGCCGTTCTAGATGTCGTCTTAAGCATTCCGGAGGAGCACAAGGCCACCCGGTCCGAGCTTCTAATTTCCTTATTGACCAACAGCCCCAAACTCCGTCAGCAACTGTCACAGATCGAGAATACGGAAGTGGTGGCGCGGATGTTTGAATCCGCACGGAACGACCTGTCCAGAAACAGTGATCCCCAAAAGCGGATCGCTGCGATCTCGATACTTCGGCTTAGCCCTGCTGTCGAGGATTTTGGGCTTCTTCTGGACGTCTTGTCTCCTAACGAACCAGCATCGATTCAGCTGGCAGCGATCAAGGCACTCGCCACACAGAATTCCCCCGAAGTTGCCGACGGGATCTTGTCGAGGTGGTCCACGATGACTCCGACAATCAGAAAGGCAGCCGAAGAAGTCCTCTTCTCGCGTGCCGCCTGGACCGAGGTTGTTGTGCAACATCTGGAAAATGGCACACTCCCTCGCAACGCGATCCCGCAGAGTCGACTTTTGTCTGCCGTTGAGGGCGCTGACAACAAGATTCAACAGCGAGTCCGTGCATTGTGTGACCAGCAGGACCTGTCGAGCCGCGAGCAGGTCTTGAAGGAATATTCTGCCGCGCTAACGTTGGTAGGATCGCCTCAACACGGAAAAGTTCTGTTTGCAAAACATTGTGCGACGTGCCACCGGCTGGAGGGTGTGGGGCATGAAGTTGGCCCCAGCCTGACGACGATCAAGAACAGAGGGCCGGAAACAATTTTCCTGAACGTGCTCGATCCCAACAGGGAAATTAATCCGGAATTCCTGAACTACAGCGTGAGCCTGGTGGATGGTCGTACGCAAACAGGCATGATCCGTGGAGAATCTGCCACAAGCCTGACGTTGCTTCGGGCAGAAGGTCAGTCTGATTCGTTGCTGAGGAACGAAATTGAAGAGATTCGGAGTAGTGGGAAATCCTTGATGCCGGAAGGTCTGGAGAAGAACTTCGACACTCAAGGTCTGGCCGACCTCATCTCATATCTGATGTCCATTGAGTGAGGACGTCAAACAGCACTGCAGGGAATGCATCCCCTGAGAAGACCTTCTCCCGGCAGCTCGACCATGACGTGTCCAAATGATCTTTCTCAAATGGTCCCAAGACCTGACTGACCGACCGATCCGGGCGTATTTCGGGCCAAAGCCTGCTTGTGATAGCATGGTGAGTGAAGCGTTTTCACTCACCATGCTCCCACAGAAGTGCTTTTATTTAAAGAGGCGGCGTTCGTTTTCGCTATTCAATCTCTTCCCGGACCCGCCGTCCCTTGGGAGCAGGAGGAAGCTCACCAGACAGGTCGAACTGAAACTCATTTTTCTCCTTGGCAACCACAGTGACAGAAAGTCCGCTCGTCTTACTGTCCGCGTATTTCTCCGGAACCAGAAGCCGCGGTTCATACTCGGTCACGGTTCCGTCGCCGTTTGAGACCTGTTTCACGCCTGTTCCGTCATCTTTACGAATCGAGACGGTAAACGTTCCCGGAACAGCTCCATCATTCATTTCAAACGTGCGCAGCTGAAACCTCCCCTTTTCGTCGGTTATCCCGACGGCAGCATTGCTGTGATCGTCGGGATGAAAAACGACGGTTGCCGCTTCAAGGGGAGCGTTCTGGTACGTCACAACCCCGGAAACTTTCACACGGGCAGGGCGATCATCTCGCTCGGAGAAAAAGCAGCCGGAAAGCAGAGTAACGGCTGAGATCCAGATCAGAATTCGGCGATAGGAGTTCTGTATTTTCATCATCATATAAAAAGTGAACTTCTTGCAGAGTAGACTGTGGGATTTAAAGCGGTGGCGAGAAGCTGGAATTCACTTCTCGCCACCGTCCGCACTGGTCGACAAGTTGAACCTAGAACTCACCGACAATATCTCCGCCTTGAATCGATCCGAGCGCTCCCCAGACTCCATAGGGGCTCTTCCCCCCAGTAGTGGTGAGATTCGGTGCACTCAAGTCGCCCGTATCGATGTTATTGCTGATAAAGCGAACCGCTCCATCGGCCATCAGGACGTGGCCTCCTCCGACGTGCATGCTGGAAACCGGAAACTGGCCGGTTGAGTCAAATCCGCCGGTCTGACACGACGGGGAATTGGGAGGCAGAATCGTGTTGATGGCAATATATCCAGCAGTTCCGCGAGCCCAACGATTTCCGCGCGCGCGGGACACTTCTGTCACGCTCGCTGCGAAGACGGTCGGGTTGCTCGAATCCACTTTTGCCAAACAGGAAATCGGGCTGTTAACGATTCCGTTCCCTTGCTGCCGGGCGATCCCACCAATGACATCCCGACCTGCGCTGATTGACGAGGCGATCTCCCCCATGGCAATCGTGTTGCTCGCCCCATCGATAATGTCCCGGAATCGCCGCTTGGTGTTTCTTCCAAACAGCCCACGTATTTCAGCAGTACCGGATGGTGTCGTAGTCAGATTAGTGGCACTGTCTCCCCCGCTGAATCCGTAATGAGTCAACCCGAAATTGGTTCCTGCAACGATCCCTTTTCTATGAGAGGATGATGGACACAGAAGGACGGGAATATCCGTATACCAGAGGGCGTATTTGGAACTATCGCCGATGTTATCACCGAATGGATTATAATTCGTCCCCCCAAAGGTCTGTCGAGAGGCGATCTGCTGATACAAGGCAGCCTGGTCCAGATACGGAAGCAGCATTGTGAAGCCACTTCCATGCCCGTCATTCTGGCTCGTCGTGCTGCCCCCATTGACATATGTTCCACCTTGTCGATATGGGAAACATCCAATTGCTTCATGATAGTTATGTAGGGCAAGACCAAGCTGCTTCAGGTTGTTCTTGCACTGCGAGCGGCGGGCCGCCTCTCGCGCCTGTTGGACGGCAGGAAGCAACAATGCAATGAGCACCGCGATAATTGCGATGACCACCAGAAGCTCAATAAGAGTAAATCCAAGGCCTGCGGATTGAATTCGGGATTTGACGTGAGGTCGGTATCTTGGCATTTCGATCGCTCCAGCTAATGGAAATAACAGTAAGAATTAATCAACAGCCGTCAGGACCCTCAATTGGTCCATGTTACTTTCAGGAGAGAAGAGTTTGACCGTGATCCCCTTTCCGTCTTCATGAATCCGGATCTCGTCGTTCCGTTCCTCATTCGTCCCGTAGGGAATCACACAGCCTCGGCTCTGCTTCCATTCAAAAACCGTTTTATCAAGGGGATATTGGACGTCCGGGTGTCCTAAAATCGAATCAGTTTCCTGCAAACCATCGGATGAAAAAATCAGGCCGATAATCCGATGATCAAAACGCACTGTTGCAACCAGCGAATCCTTTCGCTCAACAGGATCACAATGGAGAAGGAACGACGAATACCGTGTTCCTGAAGGAAGCTCTGATGGAATGTACTCGCCGGGTGAGGTGTAAGTACGAGGAAACGAGGGGACAACCTGAACTGGTCGATCGAGCTGAGCGTTCACCCGTTCTGGAATCAGGTGAATGAAGGAATCACTCACGAGACGCCCCATCCTCAGTGATTGGGGAGGGGAGGCGAGCAACTTGATCTCGCCTTCGAGGCTCTTGATTCCATAAAGCCGTTGCAGGCCAGCTAATGCGGGATCCGAATCGGGCTGAACCGATTTCTCAATTTGGTGATCCGTGTCCAACTGGCCACTGAAGCGAATTGACTCTCCCGCTCTGACCAGTAAGGGCGCTGAATCTCTTCTGGAGTCAGACTTGCTGCGGACTGCGACAACTCCCTGAAAGACTCGGACCTCCGATTCGCTTCCGACAGAGAGACTGAACGCGGTGCCCAGGTCAATTACTTCGATATGAGGAGTTTCGACTCGAAAGCCAACTGCTTCCGGAGGCACATTCGCAACAAATGTTCCGGACTCCAGCGAGACCTTGGACGGGGATTCAAATCGAATTCTGGCAGGACCATGCAGGGTGCATGCAACACCGCTGCTGAGCTGGAATTGGGTCATCCCGAACGGCAGGTTCAACAACTCACCAATTCGGACCACTTCAGGATTGGGGTTTGGACGCGCCGCCAATCCGGGGAACTGGTCCGTATTCGGTACGATGTAACCCAGAACTTTTCCTGTCTGATCAAGCCCCGTACGGGTGAGAGTGACATAGACCGCCAGTCCCAGGATCAGGCAGCATGTCATCACAGTGGCGATCACGGCTCCCATCCCCAGAGAGGGTCGTTCTCGTTCCGAGAAGACTTCATCTCCAAGAGCCTCCGCAGCTCCGCCGAGATGGCTGAGCTCAGCATGCACATGAATATGCTCGATGTATGCCAGACGAGCTGCTGGATCGTTGAGAAGGATTTGCTCGAAGTGTTCCAGCTCTTCCTTCCCCATCGTGCGATTGAGAAGACGTTCGGTCATCCTCTGAATCGAACTGCGTGAATAGTGCTCCTCGGAGAAATCAGTCACGCTCGGCCCCTAGCTTTCGATCAATACACTGTGACAACCGAAGCCGAATACGGCTGACCGCCTTATGGAGGGCATTGGGCTTTTTTCGGGCACTTTTGGCTTTCTCAGCGAGAGTAGACCCCTTCTGATAGAAGGCGTTTACCAACTTGCGATCAGCTCCCGGAAGTCGCTTCAGGCATTCCCGTAGTGCAATCAGGCGGACTTCAAGAAGCTCTTCGGCTGCACACTGAGTCTCAAACAGCTTCGCAATGAGCGTCGGGCTGAAGAGATTTTGTCTTCTCCACTGCAGTCGACGGTGATTGCGAAAAACGTTGTGCACAATCACTCGGCCCCAGCGGACGAAGCTGGTTCCGGGCTCAAACTGATCAAACTGCTTCCACAGAACAACGCTGGCATCCTGCATGATGTCATCAGCCTGGTGCAGATCGGCCCCCAGTGAAATCGCATACGCGTACAGGGAGCGATAATGTTGTCCCAGCAGGGCGACAAACTCTGCCTGCCGACCTCCATCTTCGGTGGACGGGGAGAGTTGTTCTGATTGTTGGTGTTGGAGGTTCACTTAAACAAATAATTCGATCTTGCCATCACCTGCACGAATGGAAGTCCCCCGACGGATTTCTGAGAACTTTGTCAAATGGCCCTGCCAAACTTCCACGCCGTGCTCAAAAACACACGATGTAGAAACGAAGTTGCCTGAATGTCCCTACACGATGCTGCGTTGACTTCTCTTCCTGTTTGAGAGGTAACTTATTTGAGATGACAACGGCGCAACCGGCCTCGACAGCTTAGATGTCTCGTCCTGAAAAAACCTGACGCATTTTTTGACGCCCCTGCACCCAATGTTGACGCAAATACCGCAACAGCAATCGCTTGCAATGAGGAAAATATTCTAAAATAGCCAAAACCTGTGCCGCCAGTTCGGTGTTGCTTCCACATTCCGGAGAAACTCGTCAGCACACAAGTGAAGCGTTTCGCTCTATCTCAACGGCGCAGCGATTGAAAAAGGGGAGCTTCCCATCCGCTGTTCGATGCAGCAGGACTTGTCGCACAATCGCTCTGAGCCAACATGACGCTGCTCCTCCGGTAGCCATTTTCCGGAAGGTCAGCAGAAGTCACCATGAGTGAGACCGAATCACTCAGCCATTGAAGGGACGCCTCGCTTGCTCATTCGGAAGCAGAGCCATCGCGGAGGAGCAGAATTCGAAAGCGTCCCGAGCTGGCAGATCCAAATCTGCAGATCCAAATCTATTTGGCCGCTTGCGAAGCGGGCTGATTAAGGCTTTGAAGGTACGCAACGACGTCGGCCAGTTCTTGCCGCGTGAGCACCTGCTCCAACCCCGCAGGCATGATCGATGTTGTTCCCGGAGCCATCTCTTCGATCTGGCTTCGAGGCACTTCCACAATCTCGCCATTGGCCTGTTGCAGGTACAGCGTGTCCTCTGTTTCCCGGGCAATCAATCCCGTCAGTACCTGTCCATCTTCCGTTGCAATGGAATACGACTCATAGTCACGCACAATTGTGGCGGACGGGAAGATGATCGATTCCAGGAGATCAGGGCCGGACCGGTTGGCGCCGATCATGCTCAAATCGGGCCCGACCTTGCCTCCCCGACCTCCCACCTGATGGCAGGTGGAACACTTCGCCTTCTCAGAGAAGAAAACCTCCGCTCCCCGCTTGGGATCTCCCTCTTTTAGGGACGAAAGGACTGAATCCAGAAGTGCCAGCTGCCCCTGCCGGTGTGCTCTCAGCTGATCAAGCAACCCATTGGCGACCGGACGCAGATCTGCCGGAAAGCTGAGGATGATGTCAGACAATTCATTTTCTGAGAGTGTCGTGAAACTGATTGCCCCCTGAATCCCTTCCAAAAAGGCTTCTGCAGCCTCGTTACTCTTGATTTGGGCAAATGGACGAATCAGGTCCTTCAGCTCAGCAGGAGATGCTCGTTGCAAACGGGCTGCCAGACGGATCTGCTGTTCAGCATTCAGGCTGGAAGTCCCCAACCTCTGAGCAACCTTGAGCCGTTCCTGCGGAGATCCCTCGTCAAAAACAGAATCCATGAGTTCAAATGCCGACTCAGGCAACGTCCCTTTTTGCTCGGCAATCTGAATCGCCCGAACCCGCAGAAGGACCGGGAGCGTTTCATCAGAGGAGAGTTCCCGCAGGTCGTCGGCAAAGG
>CALLWY010000058.1 GCA_938015865.1 uncultured Planctomicrobium sp. | reverse complement strand
GCTCAGCTTTTTCATTTATTTCTCCTCAAAGATGTGTCTACGGAGGGAGCGAGGAACCCTCACAGCTCCGTCCGCAGCCCTGCCTGCAATTGGGTGATCCGGGAACGCATCTCGTTATTCCCGGGTTTCTCAAAATTTCTGAAAAATGAAGTCAAGTTCTTTTGTCAGAACCGTACCCGATGCCTGACAGCGATGGCCCCGAAGTGAATATAGAGAAAACAGAAAAAACAGGACAGGGTTCACGGGAATGATACAACCGCAACAGGCGCCAAATCTTTCCTAGACGGTATTTCCCTTCAATTCGGAACGTGTCCAAGGCCGATTCATGAGGATAACTGCACTTTCCGGCAGATTGGTTCGCCATGGAACCTGCGTCTGGAGGGGGCGAGTGACTCATCCCGATGCGGGGATACGTCAGCAGGAATGGGTTCCAATGAAAGTGATTGACAGCAGGAAGCTGGAGCAATCGATGAAATATGCAAGTCAGCGCTGGATGGGTGCGGTCGCAGTTTGTCTGGGAGGATGGGCTGTCCCGGCCTGGGCTAATCCCCCTCTTTTCCCGGATGAAACACCGGCTTTTGCCGAACAGGACACGGAAGCCTCTGTTTCACTGCGTCCGCAAACGCAATCTGGAATTTCATTTTCGGACGCAGCAGGAAGTGTCCGGATGGGAGGAAGCCCTTCCGGAAGTGTCGCTGCCGAGCCGATTCGGCGGACCCAGCATGAGGTTCCCCAACTCAGCCCCATGACTCAGGCCGAAGTCCTGCGTCCTGCTCCGCCGGTCTTTCAGGAAGCGATGATTCCAGCGGACTCCGGGGTTGGTTACGCCCAGACACGGGATCTGAATCAGATCCTGTGGCGACTTGGCCGCGTGAACATCGACCAGTTCGGGTTCAATGGCGGATACACGAACTTCAACGGGTTCGTTCCTCTCTTCTCCGGAAATGGAGAATCGCTGATCTTCATCAACCCCCGGATTGGAGTGACGGATTACGGAATGGCCGTCGCCAACGTCGGGGCAGGGGTGAGGACCTACAGCCCATCGCGTGACCGCGTCTTTGGAGCATCCTTCTGGTACGACTACGATGATGGTCACAGCACCAGCTTCAATCAGCTCGGGGGAAGCTTTGAAAGCATCGGCCAATACCTGAGCTTCCGAGGAAACGTCTACATCCCTGTCGGGGACCGGCGGTCACTGGCCGGTTTCACCGACGGGGCACAGTCGTTTACCGAGAACTACATCACGGTTCAACGAAACTACCTGTTCGACAATGCCTATCAGGTGTACGAAGCCGAGGCGAGCGTCCCGATGCCGATTCTCGGCAAATATGGCTTCGATATGGGAGCAGGGATCTACTTCCTCAATGGGGAAGATGTGAAGGATGCGACCGGAGTCAGCAGCCGCATCCAGGCACAGGTCACCGAAAACTTCTGGATGAACGGGACCTACACCTATGACGACATCTTCCGCTCCAACTTCTCCCTGAACTTCGAGTTCACCATGCCAGACGGAGCCCCACGGCGCTGGTTCCGTCGGCCTTCCGTCAGTTCCTATCTGACCCAGTCGGTCCAGCGTCGGTATCGCGTTGCGACCTCACGCATGACGATCAGCGGGAATGTCCGTGGGGAAGATGAGAACGGAAACGATATTACCATCGTGTACATCGATCCGAATGCCCCTGCAGGTGGGGACGGAACGATCGAAAATCCGTATCAGTCTACGGATGAATACGCTGCGGATCCCAACAGCAGCCGGTATCAGTTCATCTATGTCCGGCAGGGGACAGCAGAAAACATGGCGGAATTCCTGAATTCAGGAATCACGCTGGTTGAATACATCCCGCAGGAACCGGGAGATTCCGGTATTCCAGCCTATGGTCAGAAGCTGATCGGGGAAATCGGTCTGGCTGCTGAAGATCGTCCCTTCTACGACGTCTTCTTTGACGGGGTCTATTCCCGGTTCCAGCTGCCAAACGACCTGGGGCTGACCGATGGCAGCACTCCGATTCTCAGCAACTACACCGGGGGTGGAAATCCGGTCGTCACCATCGCCTCCGGGAATGGGCATGAGATCTACGGGCTGACCATCAATGGAGCAACGAGCGTCGACGATCTGACACCGCATGCAAGCGGGATTGTGACGACGGGTACCACGGATGGATTCCTCATCCATCGCAACACGTTCCAGAACGTCATTAATGGGATCGTGATCAACAGCGACACTAGCGTTGATACCGGCCTGACCTATGACGACTACGGACGAATCGTCAACAACACGTTCGTCGGAAGCGTCCTGGGAGATGAGATGAATCCCATCTATAGCTCCCACCAGGCAATTAATATCAACCATACCAATGGTGACCTCAATCTGCTGATTGCAGACAACACCATTGACAACTTCCGTGACGGGGCAACCTCAGGCGGAATCTTTGTGAGTGCAACTGGAGCGAACTCCCGCATCAATGGGGTGACCTTTATCGATCCAGTGACCAATCTTCCTGTTGGTCCAGAGCTGGGGATTCTCCGCAACACCATCGACAGCTCTGGGACCGGCATCAGCCTGTCCACGGACAATAGTGCGGAGTTTGCCACAGACATCGCCGACAACTCGGTTCTCAATAGTACGGAGGCTGCCGGAGCCGGTCTGCGAATTTCGGCAACGAACGACAGCGACGTCTTCGTCAATCAGTTCGTTCGGAACACATTCAGCATGGGAGCCGGAGACGGAGCGAACTTCTTTGCGAACAACTCCCGGATCGTCTTCCAGGGCATCGGTGATGAACGGGCAGAGAATGCGAACATCTTCAACGGCAACGCTGATGACGGGATGGATATCCTCGTTCAGAATGGGGGACTGTTCGGAGTCATTAATCCGATCGTCTTTAACCAGTTCAATGCAAACGGGGATGATGGACTCGTCGGTCGAGCTGAATCCGGCGGCAGCATCATCATGATGCTCGGCGACCTCAATGTCGCTGGAAACACCTTTGCAGGGAATGGAACCGTTACAGGAACCGGGTCCGGAATTGACCTGACTGCAGATGGTGCGGGAAGCAATCTGAATGTTCCAATCTACAACAACATCATCAGCGGTAACTCTGGTGCAGGGATTTCTTACACCCTGAATAATGTGACTGTTGAAGACTACATCGACATTCAGGGGAACAGCATCTTCAGCAATGGCGGAGACGGCATTCTTGTAAGTGCGACCAATTCTCCAATTCAATTGCTCCGGATTGCAAACAACCCGGACATTCGTGACAACGGTGGTCACGGAATCAACCTGCAGATTGTCGATTCCGATATCGATCTGGTCTTTATCGACAACAACGGACTGGGGGTGATCGCTCCACCGAGCGAATCCGACTTCAACATTGTCGTCCAGTTCAATGGCGGTCTGACTCCGAGCCAGCAGGCGATTTTCGCTCAGGCCGAACAAATCTGGGAACAGATCATCATTGGCGACCTGCCTGATGTAGGCCCGATCGATGACGTGCTGATCGTCGCCTCCGGGGTTAATATCGACGGAGTCAATGGGACTCTCGGACAGGCGGGTCCGACCGACCTGCGGGACGATGGTTCGTTCCTTCCTTATGCTGGAGTCATGGAGTTCGACACTGCAGACCTGGCGGCTCTCGAAGCCTCTGGACAACTGCTGGATGTCATTCTGCACGAAATGGCTCACGTCCTCGGGTTTGGAACGATCTGGGATCTTAAAGGGGTCCTTGCTGACGCAGGAACAAATGATCCCCGCTACACAGGTGCACAGGCGACAGCCGAGTACAACACGATCTTTAGCCAGAACGGCACCTCCATCCCGGTCGAGAATACAGGAGGCCCTGGCACTGCCGATGCTCACTGGCGTGAATCTGTGTTCGATAACGAACTCATGACCGGCTATCTCGATCCGGGCGTGAACAACCCAATCAGCCGTGTGACAGTCGCTCAGTGGGCTGACCTGGGATACGAGGTGAACATTAACAATGCAGACAATTACACCCCGCCCAATGCGATCATCGGGTCCAACGTGACGGCAGGCCCGGTGGAGGATCTCGGCTCGATCAATCGCCCCGAGATGGCGGTCACCAGCCAGAGTCTGCTCCCAAGCCTCGTCAATCTCGCCAACATTCGGGCCAACGGCCTGAACGGGATCAATATCCAGACCAGCGGAAGCAGTATCGAAGAGCTGATCATCTCACGTAACGTGATCACTGATCATGCGAACGGAACCGGGGTTCACATTGAGGTGACCAATGTGTCCAACATCTCGAACCTCACGATCAACAACAACCTGATCGACAACAACCAGTTCCACGGGATCAATATTGTGGCTGCCGGTGCGAGCACCCTGCCAGCCGTCGGAAATGGTCTGATTGCCAACAACATCATCACCAACCAGGTGACCGGTGACGGCGTTCGCATCATCAATCCGGATACTGGCGGCGTCGCCTTCGGGATGGACTTCGTGGGTAACGAGATCTCCAACAACGGTGGAATGGGGGTCAATGTCCAGATCAACGACGCTGGAGGCGGAATTACCAGTAACTTCACCGGAAACGACATCAGCGGCAACGGACTGTTCGGTATCAACTACACGGGTCGACAGAGTGCCGAACTGGTCCTGAACATCGGTGGTCCTGATGCTGAGGATGGAAACCTGATCAGTGGAAACCGCGATGCCAACATCGCCTTCAATCTGGCCAACACTGCCACCGGAACGATCCTCGTGCAGAACAGTGCTATCCTCAATGCATTGAATGGTCCCGATGTGACCTTCGACGGAGAAGGGATCTCGCTGAATGTGACAGACAACGCGTCACTCACCTCTGCCGAGATTCGTGACAACCTGATTAGTGGAAACGCCGGAGACGGGATCGAACTGCTGGCCAATGCGTTCTCAACGGTCCATGCGGCCGGTGACCCCACCAGCACTGGATTGCTGGTGGTCGGGAACCAGATCAGCGACAACGGACTGAACGGAATTGATATCACCCGACAGGGGAATGCCGTTGTGAAGGCGATCATCGGTGATCCAGGAACATTTGATCCGCTCAATCCTTCCGATGACTCCAACATGATTGTGAACAACGGAGGAAATGGAATCAGTATCAATGCCAGCGGAAGTACAGTGACTCCGGATGCCGTCAACGTCATCGCTGGACAGAACCTGATTGCAGGGAATGCAGCCAACGGTGTGACCATCGTCACGGCTGGAACCGCGAATGCCCGTGTTGACCTGCTCAACAACGACATTCTGGGGACCTTTGGAACCGGAGGATCGACTCAGCAGAACGGGATTTCTGTCACGACAAACGACGCCTCGTACTTCGGAACGGTCAACGGACCAAACTCCCAGTTTGATGGCAATGTCATCGGGGGGCACTCTGCGAACGGGATTGACCTCACTCGAGCCAACACCGGATCAGCGATTTCCGAGATGCACATCGATATCTTCGGGACCGACCGCATGACCGAAATCTTCGACAACGGAGCCAGCGGCATCCGGATTCGAGATTTCTCAAATCAGCAGGTCCTGGACCCGTCGTCGGTGGCCGCTGTCATGGAAGTCAACATCGGAAACCCGGCCTCGTACACAGCCAACAATCCGCAGGAAGGACGAACTGGCAGTGCAGGATCGGACGTCTTCCCGGACCGACCGGATGTGGCCATCTACCACAACACTCGCGATGCTGTTGAGATCATTCAGCAGGGATCGGAAGTCCTTGTTGTCGACATCAACAACACACTCGCCCTGGGTGGACAGGATAATGGGACCACCAGCCGTCACGGTCTGAGCTTCAACGCAGATCAGCAGGTCGTATCTGGAGCAGACACATTCATTCTGGTCAACGGAAGCACCTTCACCGGATTCGGTGAGGACGGAATGAACTTCTTCTTCGATACGAATGCTGGTTTCAGTTATCAAGGCCCAGTCGGGAACGTTGCAGTTCGAGGAACACTTAACGTCCTTGTCGAGAACAGCATCATCGGCCAGAACGAGTTCTCGTTCAACGAAGGAGATGGGGTTGACATTGAGGTTCGGGACACCGGCTCCAACTTTGTCTTCGACAACAACGTCATTCAGAACAACGGAGGAGACGGCTTCCGCATGAGTCTGCATGCTGAAAACCTGACCTCAGGGATCAACAATTCAGCAAACCGTCCACGAGTCCTTCCCGATCGGGATGACAACAACGACGGCAATGCAGATACCGTTACCCCAAACAATCCTGAACTCAATAATCTTGCCAACTACAATTACCTGGGCGGCAATGGAGCTCCCTACGCGGACATGGCATTCATCGATGTCTACGCAGGGCTGACTCTGACAAACAACCTGATCCGCTACAACGGGGATGATGGAGTCGATCTGGTCCTTGGAGCAGCCACCAGCCTGGGAGTTGACTTCGTATTCGACATGCCATTCTACAACGGCCCAGCACTGGGCGTTCCTCCTGCCGGACTGAATATCGATGCACGGTTGCTCTCCTTCGAACATGCAAGGGTCATCAACAACGACATGTCGGGGAATGCGACCAACGGATTCTACACCCGGACTCAGGATGCACTCCCCAATGCGGTCGTGGGAACCAGCGGTCCCCGGACAACGGCCAATGCCCAGCCACCAGGAAACCGTCAGTTCATCCAGCTCGATCCGCTGGCCCACATGTGGCTGGACTTCGAGAACAACATCGGTTCGGTGTTGAACCCAACCGTGCTCGGGGGAGTGTATAACGACGATCCAACCAAGACGGCGACCACCAATCGTCCGATCCAGACGAACTTCAACGTGTTCTTCAACGGAACGAACAACATCTTCACGGTTGCTGGGGGAGGTCCGGATGCACTCACTGCACTTCAGCGATTCCAGTTGCAATGGAACACTCCAAGTACCTTCCTCACCGACAGTGGAGCAGGCTCGCCGAGCTACGGGTACTTCATCAACGGAACCGCGATCTTCAACGATCCGGTCAACAATGGAATCAACCCGTAATCGGATGAGTTGAACCGGGATTCGTCCCGGAAATCTGAACCTCGACGCCGGAAGCGAATTGCTTCCGGCGTTTTTCATTTCGGGCACCGGAGGAATGCCATCTGTCGCACATCTGTGACTGACAGAAATCTGAAAATGACTTCTTTCCGGGGCCCTTCTGTCATCCGGTTGAATCGCGAACTCCGTCCCGGTTTTCTAAACTCACTTCCTGAAGACTGCTTCGGACCAGCCGCCTCTTTGGCAGCCATTCCCATCCTGATCAGGAATATCAAATGATTCGCAATCTGCTGATCGCCGTTGCCGCGTTATTGTGGCAGCTCAGCCCCGCTTCTGCATTTGCTCAACAGAACTCCGCTTCGCAAGCTTCATCGCTGGAGTTGACCGCAGATTCCCTTCCTCAAGAGGGAGTCCCCAAAGGTGAGGTGCTGGGACCGTTTCAGTGGAAAAGCAACATCTACCCCGGCACCGTGAGAAACTACTGGCTGTATGTTCCAAAGCAATATGATCCGGAAAAACCGGCTTGCGTCTTCGTCGTGCAGGATGGACTCGGGCGAGCCAAAGCGTGGAATCTTCCGACAGTTCTGGACAACCTGATTCATAAGAAAGAGATTCCGGTCCAGATTGGAATTTTCATCGAACCGGGAGTCGTCCCAGCAGCGAATGACAAGGCCCAGCCCCGATTCAATCGCAGCTTTGAATACGATTCGATGGGAGATCGTTACGCCCGTTTCCTGCTGGAAGAGATCCTCCCGGAAGTCTCGAAGACCTATTCACTCAGCACCGATCCCAATGACCGTGCGATTGCAGGAGCCAGCTCGGGAGCAATCTGTGCCTTCAATGTGGCGTGGGAACGGCCCGATGAATTTCGTCGGGTCATCAGCTCCATCGGGACATTTGTCGGTCTGCGAGGAGCCAACGACTTCCCCACGCTCATCCGGAAACACGAAGGGAAGCCGATTCGGGTGTTTCTGGAAGATGGCACCAACGACCTGAATATTTACGCAGGGGACTGGTTCAACGCGAATGAAGGGATGCTGTCCGCGCTGAAGTATTCCAACTACGACGTAAAACATGTCTGGGGGGAAGGGGGGCATGACTCGAGATTGAGTCGAGTCGTGATGCCCGATGCGCTCCGGTTTATCTGGCACGATTACCCCGAGCCGGTTGCTGTTCCCGCCCCGCCGAAAGCCCGGATCAGTCTGGTGATTCCAGGAGAGGACTGGCAGGAAGTCAGCAGCGGACATCGATTCACCGAAGGACCGGCGGTCAATGAGAAGGGAGAAGTCTTCTTCAGCGACATCCCTGAAGGGAAAATCTATCGCATCGGTCTGGATGGGACCGTTTCGCTCTTCGCCGAGAATTGTCCGGGAATCAATGGTCTGATGTTCGGCCCGGATGGGAAGCTGTATGGATGCGAAAACGGAAGCAAAAAGATTGTCCGCTTTTCAATGGATGGTTCCAAAGAGACTGTCGTTGACGATGTTCAGAGCAACGATCTCGTCCTGCTGGCCGATGGGACCGGTTACTTTACCTCCCCGAACACAAAAGAAGTCTGGCGTTTCACGCCGGATGGGCAAAAGCAGGTGGTCGACAAGGGAATCGAACGCCCGAACGGAATCATTGTTTCCCCTGACCAGACGTTACTCACCGTGGCCGACTCCGCAGGGCGGTTTACCTATTCATTTCAGATTCAGCCTGATGGGACATTGACTGCAAAACAGCCCTTCGGTTGGCTGCATCTGCCGGACCATCTCCCAAGAAGCGGTGCGGACGGAATGACAGTCGACACCAATGGTCACCTCTACGTCTGCACGAACTTCGGCCTTCAGGTTTTGGATCAGCCGGGGCGGGTCAACGTCATTCTGAAGAAGCCTCAACCGGGGACTCTGGCCAACGTCGTCTTCGGGGGTCCTGAACTCGACACGCTCTACGTCACAGCGCGTGACAAGGTGTTCAAACGCAAAATCAAAGCCAAGGGCCTGCTCCCGTTTCAGGCCCCTGTCACTCCTCCCAAACCGAGCCTCTGAGAACTCAGGAGGAGGTATCTGAAGACACAGAGAATCAGGAGGATCTGCCGCCCGGAACCTGCCACCACATCTGCCGGGAGGGACTTCAATTGAAGATCCATCACCGAGGTCCCCCCCAGTTGGACAGGCAATAAGCGGATGAAGTGATTGTAAGGATTATGACCAACAAAGCGATTAAGGGGGAATCATCCTCCCCCCAAGTTCGGTTTGTACGTTTCTCCCTGCAAAAAGATTGATCCGTTCCGGAATCCACGGGAACCCAGACCGTTGCCAATGCTCGGACGGGTCGATCTGATAGACTGTCCCTGTTTGGATTTGAGGGCAAACGTTCCATTTACACCCCTGCGTCGATTGATTCGTCACGTTCAGGATTCCGCCATGCCCATGTCAACGAAACTGATTCCGGCTGTCATCGCCATCGTGATGTGCTGCGGCCAGACGGTTCACGCTCAGTTCGCGACGACCTCTTCGCTTCCTAATGAAGGGGAGTTGAATCGAATCGGCCTGACAATGGCCTGGTGGGCGCAAGCCAGCATCAACCCGCGCAAGGACAAGATCGAGTACTTCACTGCAGACGAGCAGTGTGTCTACCTTCAATCCAGCGCGGGAATCGTGACCTGCCTGCATGGGGAGCAGGGGCGCAAGCTCTGGTATCGGCTCGTTGGAATCCCTGATCAGCAGTCGTTTCCTGTGACGACCAATGAAAAAGAGGTCCTTGTCACAATCGGGGTCAATCTGTTTTCACTGAAGAAAGACACCGGACAGACCCTCTGGCAACTGACATGCGATGAACCTCCATCCACCTCACCTGACATGGATGACAACTTCATTTATGTCGGGACAATTGATGGGAGCGTCTGGGGTTACAACCTGCTGGAAGTCCAGAAACTCTATCCCCGAGGAATGCTGCCGCAGTGGACCATCCGGACCCGCATGTGGAATTTCCAGACTCCCGACCTGATCATTTCTCCCCCCATTCCACATGGGGACAATGTTGTCTTCGCATCGCGTCGCGGAATTGTTTATTCCCTCGTCGGGGCCAACAAACAACTCCGCTGGCAACTGGAAGCGGGGAACGAAATTCATACTCCGCTAGGACATTCAGGAGACCGGATTTTTGTCGCGGACCGAAATGCCCGCATGCTGTGTGTCAACATTGAATCCGGTTCGGTTCTCTGGACGTTTGCTGGAGGTTCTCCCATCAACCAGCAACCTCGCGTGGTTGGAAATGATGTGTATGTTGTTCCGCATCGAGAAGGGCTGACCAGCGTGGCCATCAACTCGGGCGGAGTCAACTGGCAGCAGCCCCAGGCCACCGCATTCGTCACTGCCACCGACGCTCACGTTTATGCTCGCGACCACGGCGGAAACCTTCTCGTTCTGGACCGTGAATCCGGACAGATTCTCAGCTCCGTAAATCTGCGAAATTTCCCCCTCCAGGTGTCGAACGACCGAACGGACCGGATCTATCTCGCCAGCACGACCGGGACTGTCATTGCTCTGCGGGAAATTGGATCGGAGTATCCCGCCTATCACCTGTACCCGGAACGGCGCCCCATTCTTCCTGAGTTCGCATCTGAGGAAGCAGCAGAAGAGTAAGGCAGCGAAACCTTTCCCAAGGAACTCAGATTTCTTTCGAGAATCCGCTGCGCAGCCCCCCGCCCGCAGGATGGTAATTTTGATGGGAGTCGTGACAATGCTGTCATGACCCTCCCCAAGTTACAAATTGATGGCCCAAAGAAAGCCAAGACCTGCATCGTCCTCGCGCACGGTGCCGGGGAAAGCTCCAATTCGACATTTCTGACCTACTTCGCAGAGAAGCTGGCGGAACTGCGGCACCGCGTCGTCCGATTCGACTTTCCTTACATGCAGGCTCGCTCGGTCGATGGACGGAAACGTCCTCCCGACAAGGAATCGGTCCTCATCGAGACCTGGAAAACTGTCATCGAGAGTCTCCCTTTTGAAAATCTGGTGATCGGAGGCAAATCGATGGGGGGGCGGATCGCTTCCATGATCGCTGACGAATGCAGCGTCAAAGGGGTCGTCTGTCTGGGATACCCGTTTCATCCGACCGGCCAGCCGGAAAAGCTCCGCATCGATCATCTCCGCGAACAGAAGACTCCCACTCTCATTGTGCAGGGAGAAATTGATCCATTTGGATCACGGGAAGAGGTTTCCGCATTCTCTCTTTCAGAGCAGGTCCACATTCATTGGGTTCCCGAGGGGGACCATAGCTACAACGTTAAACGGGGCAGCACCAGAACGCACGATCAGAACATGAAGAATGCGTTCCGCTCCGTTGAGCAGTTTCTGTTCGAGGTCTTCAGCGTCTGACGTTTCCCTTGGGGGCGCATCAACGCAGTTATCATACGACGCCAACAAGAAATGCCGCATGTCAGAAAACATGCGGCATTCGTTTTTCAAATAGCCATCATCCGGAGATCAGACAGTCCGCTCGCGGATCCAGTCTGTATGGAAGGTCTCGCCGCGCGGCTTGTCGACGCGTTCGTAGGTGTGTGCTCCGAAGTAATCCCGCTGAGCCTGAAGGAGGTTGGCGGGGAGTCGGCCGCACCGATATCCATCGTAGTACGACAGAGCTGCAGCGAATGCCGGAACGGGAATTCCGAGCGTGACGGCCGTTGCCACGACGCGACGCCGTGCCGGCTGGGCCTTTTCGATCGCCTGCTTGAAGAAATCGTCCAGCAGCAGGTTTTCCAGCTGCGGGTTCTTGTCAAAGGCGTTCTTGATATCGCCGAGGAAGACAGAACGAATGATACAGCCGCCACGCCAGAGCAGGGCGATGTCTCCATTGTTCAGCTTCCAGCCGAACTCTTCGGCCGCAGCGTTGAGCTGCACGAACCCTTGTGCGTAGCTCACCAGCTTGCTTGCGTACAGTGCCCACTTCACATCGTCGATAAACTGCTTCTTGTCGCCGGTGAACTGATCGGATGGACCACTCAGCACCTGAGAAGCACGGACGCGGGCTTCTTTCTGGGCGGAGAGACACCGGGCGTAAACGGCTTCGGTGATGAGTGTGGTCGGCACGCCCAGATCCAGAGCGTGCTGGCTCATCCACTTTCCGGTTCCCTTCTGCTGTGCGGTATCCAGAATCTGATCGACCAGATAGGCACCGGTCTCCTTGTCCTTGACGGTGAAGATGTCCCGGGTGATCTCGATCAGGTAGCTGGCGAGTTCGGATTCGTTCCAGGACCTGAAGACCTCGTAGAGTTCTTCGTTCGAGAGATTCAAGGCGTGCTTGAGAATGAAATAGGCTTCGCAGATGAGCTGCATGTCGCCGTATTCGATCCCGTTGTGCACCATTTTGACATAGTGCCCGGCTCCATCTTCCCCGACCCATTCACAGCAGGGGATATCCCCATTCGGGCCGACCTTGGCGGAAATCGCCTGAAGAATTTCCTTGACCGCAGGCCACCCCTCCTTGTTTCCACCGGGCATGATGGAGGGGCCTTTGAGGGCACCTTCTTCCCCGCCGGAAACCCCGGTTCCCAGGAAGATGAGTCCGGACGCTGGGAGTTCCTTCGCACGACGATTGCTGTCGCGGAAGTCGCTGTTTCCGCCATCGATAATGATGTCGCCCGGTTCCAGAAGTGGCTTGAGTTCCTCGATGACCATGTCGACCGGCTTGCCGGCTTTCACCATGATCATGACACGGCGGGGTCGCTTGAGAGATGCAACGAAATCCTTGAGTTCTGCATACCCGTGAATGCGCTCTGCAGTCCCTTTCCAGACTTTGTCTTCCGGCTCATTCTTGAGTCCGCCAACAAACTCTTCCATCACGGAAGTGGTCCGGTTGTAGACGGCTACGTTGAAGCCATGGTTCGCCATGTTCAACACAAGATTCTGGCCCATCACAGCCAGGCCAATCAGACCGATGTCATTTTGCATGGGAATGTCGTTTTCGGGTTGCTGGTGTTCAGATATGGGTTAGTGCCGAGAACAATGTCTCTCAAACAATCAGTTGTTCCGATTTGTGGACAGGCCACCGCGTTTTGTTAGTCGTTCTCGAAGCAGACCGATCCCGCGCCCGGACCTTCAGTGTCCCCCTGAAACGTGTCACGTTCAGCGACTCACCAGATTCATGGAACCAGAAGAGAGAACGAGGGCTCCGGCGCGGAAACGGGAATCGTAATTTCTCCGGGGAAGAGAAGCGAGCCAAACCCGGAAACTCTCGAAAATACGAGGGAGATCGTTCGTTCTGGTCGGGTTGCCCCCCTGTTTACGCGAAAATGCAGCAGTCGAAATTGATCTGTTTGCGACAATTTCACTCTCAGCTTCCCCATATTCGCAACAGCTCAATTCCCCATCCTCGAATGCGAACGGAAATCGGCAGGAATGGCGGACGGGAGAGGATCGCCGGGGAAGGGAAGAGGGGCTGCTACTCGCTGGCGATCATGCGGCGAAGTTCTTCCAGTTCCGAGTCCACCCGGCTGTTATGGGTCGTACGGTAGGGCGACGCGGTCGCGGGAGCGGGAGTTGCGGCTGTCTCAGACGGAGAAATCCCTTGTCGCAGCTCCTCGAGACGACGAAGAGCGTCTGCCCGGCGTGCCTGAATGGCACTGTGCATCGTCCGGAGGTGATCCCGGGTTGAAATGGCGGCCTGCAGTTGCTGCTCCAGCCCGGCGATCAGGTCCTCGACCTCATGTTTTCGTTCCAGGGCGAGTCGGGCCAGATCGTCGTTATTGTCCCGCAGGGCTTTCTGTGCCCGTGCCACCCAGTCCTGACAGGCTGCCCTCTGTTCGGCAATCTCGGCTTCCAGACGCATGACATTGCTGACCGCCGTATTGACGCAGCGTTGAGCGCCCGCAACCCCTTCGTCCATTTCGCCAATGACCTCTTCCAGAAACTCGGGGGAGTTATTGTTGCGGGCCAGAAGAGTGGTCAGATTACAGGTGACAATATCCGTCAGGCGGCTGAAATGGGCCATGATCGTCAAAACTCCCAAGGCCATCCCCATTCATCCTCACGGGAACGGCCGCTCCTTAAGTCGACATCAGATTTTGATTGCCAGAGACATGTTCGCTTCACATTCCTGACAAACTCTCCATCAATCCAGCGATTCGTCAAAATCCGCTGTGAAACAAGGCCCCCGCCGATTTCAGTCAGGCTCTTCCGCCGACTCATCGTCGTTTCTCTCCATCGGGGAGAGACACCAACGGGTTGGCAGGAGTAAGTCGGTCCCAGTTCCAACGGATTCCTGCCTGCGTCAGATCACGAAAATGTTAGTTTTCATTGTTTCTCCTGAAAATGGGAAGTGGAAACCGGCCCCAGTCCGCGGGCACGAAGCTTTTCCGCCAGCTTTTCCCGAGCCAACCGAAGTCGACTTTTGGCCGTCGCCAAAGGGACTTCGGTAATATCGGCCACTTCCTGAAGGCCAAGTCCAGAATAATGATGCAGGGTAAAAGTCTGCCGCTGATCCTCTGGAATTTCTCCCAGAAGTTCATCAATCAGCTGCAGAAACTCGCGCTGTTCAAATGACGCCTCGGGAGGAGCAAATTCCCCGGCCATGCGCGCGATGGCGTCCTGTTCTTCATTGTCCGAGGGACTTACTGTTCGGACAAGGGCGTCATGCGAGCGACGACGGACATCATCAATCAGCAGATTCCGGCCGATTCGAAACATCCAGCTTCGAAACTGCCCCAGCGGAAGATAGTCCCACGCCTGACTGTAGACCTTGAGCAACGTCTCCTGCGCAAGGTCCTCCGCCAGCTGCAAGTCACGCGTATTTCTCAGAAAAAAACCGATCAGCATGGGCTGATAGCGATCCACAAGCAGACGGAAGGCCTGCTCCTCGCCTGACTGCAGCTGGATCATCAGTTCATCGTCGGTCATATCTGCACAGATTAATGGCTGTGCGCCGTTCCTGCCAGCGGAGGAGACGAGTGGGGCGGATGAGAATGACCATTTGCTCCATGCGGACTGGACACTCTGGAATCAGCAGCCCCGTTTGTTCCATTGTGACGATGATGATGCAGAACGTTTCGACCTCCCCAGAACCATGTCGAAAGAGCTCGAAGAACGACGTAGAACATGGGCGTCAGGAACAATCCCAGAATCGTCACGCCGAGCATTCCCGCAAACACAGCGGTCCCGAGCACCTGACGAAGTTCAAAACCGGGACCGGTGGCCCGTGCCAGAGGCAACACCCCGAGAATGAACGCGAAGGATGTCATCATGATCGGGCGCAGTCGAAGTCGTGAGGCTTCAATAGCTGCTTTGACGCGGTCCAGTCCTTCTTCTTCCAGCTGCTTGGCGAATTCCACAATCAGCACAGCATTCTTCGCCGCTAGTCCAATCAGCACCACGAAGCTGATCTGGGTGATCAGATTGTTATCCATTCCCCGCAACCAGACTCCGCCCAGAGCAAAGGGGAGGCAGATCGGGGCAATCAGGATGATTGCCAGCGGAAGCGACCAGCTTTCATACTCAGCGGAGTGAACCAGAAACACGAACAGCACACAGAGCGGGAAGATATACAGGGCAGTGTTTCCCGCCTGTTGTTGCTGATACGCCAGATCGGTCCACGCAATCGACATCCCCGGCGGGAGATGCTCTCGCGCCAGCCGTTCGATAGTGCGGATAGAATCTCCCGAGCTGAATCCCGGAGCGGTATCTCCCATCACTTCTGCACTGGGGAACATGTTGTAACGGACCACCCGGTCCGGGCCGCTTCTCCACTCGACATTCACAAATGATCCCAGCGGGACCATCTTCCCGTTGGCATTGCGGGTTTTCAGGCGGGCAATATCTTCAGCCTGATTCCGGAAATTCTCCTCCGACTGCAGTCGGACCTGAAACGTACGACCATACAGGTTGAAGTCGTTTACATAGGAGGCCCCGAGGTTGGACTGAAGCGTATCAAACACATCCGTCAGCGAGATATTCAGCATGTTCGCTTTCACGCGGTCGATATCCGCGTACAGCTGAGGGGTCGACGCGCGGAATGTGGTGAATACCCCTCGAAGCGAAGGCTCTTGATTTGCCGCAGCAATGAGATTGTCCGTCGCTTCCTGCAATGCCTTCGGACCGTATCCCCCGCGGTCCTGAACCAGGAACTTGTATCCTCCGGATGTTCCGAGTCCCTGCACCGGAGGGGGAGCAATCACAAACACATCGGCGTCCGGAATCTGGGAGAGAGCCTCCTGGAGGGCGGGGAGCTGTTCGAGAATCGGACGCCGGTGGCCATGGCCCCCGTGTTCGCCATCATCCAGATGGGGCAGGATGAAGATCGCCGCTGCATTCGGGCTGTTGGAGCGAGTGGCTCCTGAGAAACCTACGAATCCGACCGCGTGGGCCACCTCCGGATTCTGGAGAATAATTCTGGTTGCTTCCTTAACAACCGCATCGGTCCGTGCCAGCGATGCTCCATCGGGGAGCTGGACCACGGTGATGAGATACTGCTTATCCTGCTGGGGAATAAATCCAGTGGGGACCTTGGTAAAGCCCCATCCGGTCGCGACCACCAGTCCGATATAGACCAGCAGCGGAATCGCCACCACCCGGACGTTCCAGCCAACCATCCAGGCATATTTGTTGGTCACCCACTCAAACGATCTGTTGAAGATCTTGAAGAACCAGCCAAACAGGAAATCCCAGACACGGTCGATGAGGTCTTTCTTCGCCCCGTGAGGCTTGAGCAGAATGGCACACAGCGCTGGCGTCAGTGTCAGCGAGTTAAACGCAGAAATCAGAGTCGACACAGCGATGGTCAGAGCGAACTGACGATAGAACTGACCGCTGATTCCCGAGATAAACGCCGTCGGAACGAACACCGCCGACAGACCGACCGCAATGGCGATCACCGCTGCCGTGACCTCATCCATCGCCTTGTAACAGGCCTCTCTTGGCGGAAGTCCGCTGGCGATATGCCGCTCCACGTTCTCGACCACCACGATGGCATCATCAACCACAATCCCGATCGCCAGCACCAGACCGAACAGTGAGAGCATATTCAGCGAGAAACCGAAGGCGGCCATCGCTGCGAATGTTCCGATGAGTGACACCGGAATGGCAAGAAGCGGAATCACACTGGCCCGCCAGTTCTGGAGGAACAGCAACACCACAACCACCACGAGGACAGCCGCCTCGAACAAGGTGTGAATCACCGAGTCAATAGACGCCTGAACAAAGCTGGTGGGGTTATAGATGATGCGGTATTCAAGACCTTCCGGGAAATTCTTTGAGAGTTCCTTCATCGCCTCCTGGACACCTCGGGCGGTCTTCAGCGCGTTCGACCCCGGTTGCTGGGCGATGGCAAGACTGACGGCACTCTGATTGTCCAGATAGCTGTTGATCGTGAATTCACGCCCGGCAAGCTCAACACGGGCAACATCGCACAGCCGAACTACCCGACCATCTTCCCCCGTTCGGACGATGAGCTGGGAGAACTGTTCAGGATCGGAGAGACGCCCGAGCGTGCTGACAATCAGCTCGAAATCGCCTGCCTGATCCATCGGGGGCTGCCCGATCACTCCCGAAGCGACCTGAACGTTCTGGGCTCGCATCGCGCGAGTCACGTCTGCCGGGGTGAGGGCGAGATGAGCCAACCGGTCCGGATCGAGCCAGACACGCATGCTGTACTCCCGCAACCCCAGCGAGTTAACCGACCCGACCCCTTCCACACGGGCGAGGGTGTCGCGGACCTGAATCAGGGCATAGTTTCCGATGTAAAGCTGATCAAACTTGTTCTCCGGCGAGATCAGGTGAACCACCATCAGCAAGTCGGGGGACGACTTGATCGTTGTCACCCCGAGGCGACGGACATCCTCAGGCAATCGGGCCTCTGCAATCGCCACCCGGTTCTGGACCAGAACCTGGGCCTTGTCCAGGTCTGTGCCCAGCTTGAACGTCACTGTCAGCTGCATTGTCCCGTCAACGGTGGACTGGGAGGACATGTACAGCATGTCTTCCACCCCGTTGACTTCCTGCTCAATTGGCGTGGCGACGGTGTCGGCAATCACCTCGGGAGAGGCCCCCGGATACGACGCCCGCACAACGATCGTCGGGGGAATGATGTCAGGGTACTGAGCTGCTGGAAGCGCGAGATACGAAATCGCACCGAGAATGACGATCACCACAGAAATCACTGTGGCGAAGATCGGGCGATCGATAAAGAAGTGGGAGAATTTCATAAACAGCAACCTGAACGGTGTCCCCAGGGGGACCGTTGAGCCATTCCCTGCCGGAGCAACGGAAACATCAAACCAGCCAGCATTTCAAACAGGGTTCTCACACAGGCGGATTTGACAGAGATGTGAAGGAGGCCGGTTTCCGACTTGAAACGTCGTGTCGAAACAAGGCTCTTTCGTACCAAGTGCTAATTCGCAGAACTGCTGCGACCATCCTCTGTCTTCCTGACAACCTCCGGCTGCCGGGACAATGACTTTTCTTCTGGAAATGGTGTGCTCTCAAGAGGGAGCCCATCCTCCTGCATCTCGAACACCCCGCTGTTGACTACAACCTTGGTTCCCGGACGGGCCCGCTGCATTCCCCGATAAACGATTCTCTCCGATCCATCCAACCCGGTCCGGATGATCCGCAGGCCTCGCACCCGTCCCCCCAGCGTGACCACGCGCCGGTTCACGGTGCCGTCCGGCTCCGCCACGAGGACGAACTTCTCAGACTGATCCGTTCCGACCGCCAGATCAGGGATCAGAATCACTTCGTGCTTCGGACTTCCGGGAATCCGCAGACGTGCAAACAGTCCGGGAGTCAGCGAGTAATCGGGATTCGGCAGAACAGCACGGCAGCGCATTGTTCCGGTGTCGCGATCAAGCTGGTTATCAACGAAATCCATATGTCCCAGATGCGGATATTGTCCCGCTTCGTCCGCCAGCCCCACATACACGGGATGACGAACTTCCCGGGAATCGCCGAGATGTCCCTCTTTGGCGAGACGGACATATTTCAGATAGGAACGCTCATCTGCATCGAAGTAACAGTAGATGGGATCAAGCGAAACGATCGTTGTAATGAGTGTTGATTCCGCAGCTCCTCCGCTAATGAGGTTTCCCTCTGTCACATGACGGGAGCTGACCCGACCGGTGACCGGAGCCTTCACCTGGGTATAGCTCAGATTCAGCTCCGCCAAAGCCAGAGCGGTTTCGGCACTTCCCACCATCGCATTGGCGGAAGTCACCTGTGTGCGTGCGAGTTCGAGTCGAGCCTGAGCGGCCTGAAGATTGGCTGCGGACTGACTAACCTCGGATTCCCGAATATCAAAATCGTCTTGGGAAACCGCATCCTGCTGAACCAGTTTTCTGGATCGCTCGAGCTGCTTGACTGCCAGTTCATGTCGGGCGGTGGCGACAGCGACTTCGGCTTCCGCCTGAACAACAGCCGCATTGGCCTGCTTCACCTGAGAATTGGCGCGTCGCACTTCCGATTGAGCCCGGCGGACTTCCGCTTCATACGGGCGGGGATCAATGATGCAGAGCAAATCTCCCTCATTGACAATCTGTCCCTCGCGGAAGTGAGTGGAAATGAGATATCCGCTCACTCGTGCGCGGACTTCAACAAAGTCGACCGGTTCCAGCCGCCCCACAAACTCATCCCACTCGACCAACTCCACTTTAAGGGGAGTCGCCGCCGTGAC
Organism: uncultured Planctomicrobium sp.; assembly: GCA_938015865.1. Classification (GTDB taxonomy): domain Bacteria; phylum Planctomycetota; class Planctomycetia; order Planctomycetales; family Planctomycetaceae; genus Planctomicrobium. Next base: position 7,242 of record CALLWY010000058.1, on the reverse strand, counting down.
TTCTGGTGTCGGCATCTCAGGAGGGGGCGGGGGTTCAGAACATCCGGCGTAAAACACACCTGCCAGAGCCAGAAGCATCGCCGGAGGCGGGAGAGCATGGAAAAGCTGGCGAAAGAATGCCATCTGTTGTCACAATTCTACAGGAAGGTAATATGATGGTTGTATCAACGAGTCTTGTGTCGACACGGGGGGAGTGACTATCGTGATGATAGTCACGTCGAGGTCACTGTCAATGTGAGGGAAATGCTTCTTATCCGATCTTTTCGAAGAAGACTGTTCCAGCCCTTCAGCCCTTGTCGCCACTTCAGCGGGACTCCTCTCGAAATGGTTTTGTGTTAAATTCCCTTCACAACCTCCTTTGGAGCGAGCATTCATCGGTTCCCAGCAAGATCACGGGAACAACGAGATCCACTCCAGACGGTGATTGCCATCTCATTTGCCCGGTCCTTTTGAATCACGGACTGATCATTCGATTTCGCTCATCCGCCATACAGGCATCTCTGCATCTCCCGCAGCACCATGCAACGTAAGCGTCTCGATCAATCTGAATGCCCCGTCGCCCGCTGCGTCGACCAGATCGGGGACTGGTGGAGTCTGCTGATTCTGCTCCATGCCATCGAGGGAGCGACCCGATTCGAGGAATTCGAAAAACGCCTCGGAATCGCCCCGACCATCCTGACACGGCGACTCCGGAAACTGGTTCACGATGGACTCCTGAAAAAACAACGATATTGTGAACGCCCTCCGCGGGACGAATATCTTCTCACGCAGAAGGGGCAGGACTTTCAGCCGGTTGTCTTTTCACTTCTGGTCTGGGGAAATCGGTACTTTTCTCCCGAAGGGGCAAAACTCGTCGTGATGGACACGCAGTCCGGGGAAATCGCTGACCCGGTCCTCATTGACCGGAATACGGGGAAGGAAATTGACCCGACATTTCAGGTCGTTTGCGGTCCAGCAGCGAGTGCAGCCCTGCAGGAACGACTCAAAAAGTCCTCCAAAGCAAGGAAGAATCCGACCGCTCCCCTTCGCAGCAAATCACAGCCTGCTCAATCGGCCAGCAACCAGAAATAGTCACAAAACGGAAATCAGCACGCAGTCTTCCCCCCTTGCAGTGCGGGGGAGACAGACAGGTCCACTGGGGACAGACAAGGAACGAGATGCAGACGGAAGTGAAACTTCCCCGGGGCTTTCAGACAGCCGGGGTGACCTGTGGAATCAAGGAATCCGGGAAGTCGGATCTGGCTCTGTTTGTCTCCACACGCCCTGCGGCCGCCGCTGGGGTATTTACCCGAAATTGTGTCGTCGGTGCCCCGGTCATTGTCTCGCGTGAGCGGGTTCCGTCCGCCACGGCCCGGGCCGTTGTCATCAACTCCGGGAACTCAAACGCCTGCACCGGAGAACGGGGGATCAGCGATGCCAGACGCATGACATCCTTGCTGGCGGAGCAGATCGGGGCTGCCGAAGAAGATGTCCTCGTCTGCTCCACCGGGGTCATTGGGCGATTTCTCCCCATCGAAAAAATCGAGCAGGGGATTCGGGACGCCAGTGCCGTTCTGGGCAGCGACCCGCATCATCTCGAACAGGCTGCCACGGCAATCATGACGACAGACACCGTGCCCAAGATTGTCACCCGGGTCTGTCAGATTGAAGGGATTCCCGTCACTATTACGGGGGTCTGCAAAGGGGCAGCGATGATCGCCCCCAACATGGCGACAATGCTGGCGGTGATCATGACGGACGCGTTGCTTCCTCATGATGCAACGACAGAAATGCTCCGGACCGCCGTTAACCTCAGCTTCAATAACATCACCGTTGAAGGGCACACCAGCACCAGCGACACCGTGTTATTATTGGCAAATGGCGCTGCGGGAGTGAGCTGCGGGTCCGATCATAGCCTGGAGCGGTTCCAGAGCACCCTGAATGAGGTCTGCATCGAATTAGCGAAGCTGATCATTCGCGACGCTGAAGGGGCAGGGCATTTCGTGACCGTCAATGTGCAGGGGCTTCCCACCGTTGCAGACGCCCGCCGGATCGCCCGGGAAGTTTGCAACAGTCCTCTGGTCAAGACCGCCATCACCGGAAACGATCCCAACTGGGGCCGTATCGTTTCTGCAGCAGGCTATGCCGGGGTCCCATTTCAGGAACAGGATCTCTCACTGGTCCTCAATGGCGTGGTCATTTACGAATGCGGACGCCCCGTCGATTGCGATTACGCCTCACTCTCGGAATCGATGAAAAGCGGAGAAGTGGTCATCGATCTCCAGTTCAAACTCGGGATGGCAGAAATCCGCTACTGGACCTGCGACATGACCACAGAATACATCCACCTGAACGCAGACTATACGACCTGAGCCGGGACCACCAGACGGGCTGCCCAGTTCGCAACGTTGTCCCACTGAGCACCGTCCTGTGATGCCGACGGAAGACCTCGGTACGCAATTCACGTCCCAATTTGGTCCTGTTGGGAAGCCGCCCTGTAGACTTCGCGCAGGTGGTTTGCGACACGCTTCTGTTATTGGTATCACATCGGTCCACACTCAAGATTCCCTCCTCAAGCGAAAGTGCCTCATGCTCTCTCACAATGTTTTCTTTACTCTGGTGGACGATTCTCCCGAAGCGGTCAATTCTCTGGTTGCTGCGTGCCACAAGTACCTGAAGGAGCACCCGGGAGTCGTCTTTTTCGCAGCGGGGTCGCTGGCCAACGAGTTTGCCCGTCCTGTGAATGACCGGATGTTTGACGTCGCCCTGCATGTGGTCTTCAAGGACAAGGACGCCCACGATGCCTATCAGACAGCACCGGACCATTTGAAGTTCATCGAAGAATACAAGCCAAACTGGAAGCAGGTCCGCGTCTTCGATTCCTGGGTCGACTGACCGAAACTCCCCAGCTCATCCCTGAATCGTGATCCTGTCTTCAGGAGTTCTTATGGCCCGGTGGCCTGATCATGCCCGCGCCAATCTGATTGCGATTCTGCTGATCTTTGTCGGGCTTCCTCTTCTCTGCTGGCTGGCGTGGTGGTACGTGAAGCGATGAACGTCGTTCGCGTCCCCGCGCCATTGGAGGAATTCCACGACCGGGAAAACGGATCGTGAAGTCCATTCCATTCGTTTGGAAATCAGAATTCCCGCCCGCTGGAATCTTCCACATCACGCGATCACAGAGTGGCGAGAGGTTTGTTGATCGGGTAGGGTAGTTCACTGGGAGTGAGTCGGACAGAACGCTGGTCTCTTGTTCCAGCCTGGAACTTTCATGATCTGCCGACGATGGACAATTCGGGCGACAGCCGCGCGCAGGGCGATCTCCCTCTGCCTGCTGTGGGGAATGTTGTTGTCGGTCATCCCGATTCCGGTGTCCACATCTGCCATCCCCGCCGAGAAAGATCGCTCTCAACCGTTTCCGTGTCAGAACCGCCCCTGCGGTTGCCGGAGTGCCGCGCAGTGCTGGAAGAAATGCTGCTGTTTTACTGATGAGCAGAAACTGGCCTGGGCAAAGCGGAATGGAGTGAAAGCCCCTGAGTTCGTCATTGCCCATGCCCGTTCTCAACAGTCCAGCAAGAAACTGACACTGGCGAGCACAGCGCAACATCACCCTCGAAAGCAGTCCTGCTGCACACACACACCCAAAGAGAACTGCCACCAGCAGAATGGGCAGCCCGATTGTCGCCATGAAAAGGAAACACCCCGACAATCCCAGGTTGTGATCGGGATTTTTGCCCAGGAATGTCAGGGAAACAAAGCGGGCTTCACCTCGCTGGACTGGGGCATCCCGACATCAATGACCACTATCTCTGTGACGATCGACGTTGTTGGAGAAACGCACGCCATCATCCCGCTGCTGCCGGTAGACGTTGTCATTTCTCCTCCGGTTCCTCCTCCTCGAAGTGTCTGAACGAGTTGCTCTGATTCTCGTTCTGATGGCAGGGCATTGTCTCTCTCCCGTAGCTGAGGAATGCCTCTTGCGAAGTGTCCGGCGTCTGCTCGCACGTCCGGGCGACTGATCGACTCACTCCCAAATGAACTCGTGGGGTCGTTTGGGCGTGCGATCACGCGCCGTACGAATTCGCTGCCATTGCGTCCATCCCAAAGCGTGTCGATCCACTGATCCTGTGGTGACCATGCTGAAGGGTGCCCGACACCCCGACACATTGAACGGAGTTTCTCTCCGGAGGAGATCACATCATGAAACACAGGCCGCATCGAATTCGTTCCACCGGATTTACATTGATCGAATTGCTGGTTGTCATTGCGATCATCGCTGTGCTGATTGCCTTGCTCCTTCCCGCAATTCAGCAGGCGCGTGAAGCAGCACGCCGATCGCAGTGCAAGAACAATCTCAAACAGCTGGCATTGGCCATGCACAACTACGAGGGGACATACGGAGTCTTCCCGTTCAGCAGCGCACAACACTATCGTGACGACCTGATGGGATTCTCTCCGCAGGCACGACTCCTCCCCTATCTCGATCAGGCAAATCTTCAGAACCTTCTGGATTTTTCCCAGCACGGATTCAAAGGAGCATGGAACAACCAGCTTCCCAATCCCCTGTTCGAGCAGGCCTTCGCCACTCCCATCGCGGTCTTTCTGTGCCCAACAGATCCATCCCCGAGCCAGACCATCGGTTTTCAGGGGCATCGTTACGGCCGGAACAATTACATGATGAGTTCCGGAAGTGGACGGGGCTCGCATTACGACATCCGGTGGCGACCCGATGGGATTGTCTTCGAACACTCCAATATTCGCATGCGGGACATCACTGATGGGACCTCGAATACCGTCATGATGAGCGAATCAATTCGAAGTATTGGCGATGACATGACACTCCCCGCCGGCACGACACCGCCTTACCCGTATCAGTACACCCTCAATGGCTCGACCGGAGTGAACTCCGCGAAGCTGAGCGTTCCGGGGATGGAAGGAAGTGGAGCGTGGTCGGCGTTCACCGCATCAGTGAATGGCGAGAACATCATTTTCAATCCGGATCTGAATCAGGTCTGGCCGGAACTGACTGGCTGGCGTGGAGCGACCAGCAACGCCATGAGAGGGCGGGGGATCTCATGGGCTCACCCCGGCTCGCTCAATTGTCTGACGAACGGATACACCCCTCCTAACAGCCGCATCCCGGATATCGTCATCCATATGAACGGATTCTTCGGCCCCCGGAGTTTTCATAGCGGCGGGGCGAATGTCGCGATGTGCGATGGCTCAGTTCGATTTCTGAGCCAGAGTATCGACACGGAACTTCATCGAAACCTCCATAGTCGGGATGGGGGCGAGGTCATCGGAGAATTCTGAGGATGAACGAAGTCATGGAATCCGCACCCGTGTCACAACCCATGAAGGCCCCCTTCCAGACGGATTCATCTCTTCTCAGCGACAACAGCTCTGTTGCGACGAAGAAGAGATGGCCGGAATATCGGGCGATCTGGCGCTGGCACTTCTATGCCAGTCTCCTGTGCGTTCCGATGGTGATCATTCTGGCGGTCTCAGGCTCGATCTACCTGTTCAAAACCGAAATTGAACAACAGCTCGACGCTCCCTATGACCATCTTGCGCTGAATGGTCCCCGTCAACTCGCTTCAAAGCAGATTCAGGCGGCACTCGATGCAATTCCGGGTTCGGTCTTCCAGTCATACGAGATCCCGGAATCCGACACGTCTGCATCCCGGGTTCTGGTTCAGAAAGACGGAGAGACGATCCGCGTTTATGTTCATCCCGCGACCCTCGAAGTCCTTCACAGCATTCCGGAAAACCAGCGATTCATGCGTCAGATTTTTCGGCTGCATGGCGAATTGATGATCGGAGACCGAGGCTCGAATCTGGTCGAGCTGGCCGCTTCATGGACCATCATCATGCTCCTGACCGGGCTTGTTCTGTGGTGGCCGCATCACTGGAACGGCGGAGCGGGGGTGATCTATCCCCGACTGCGACATGGGGGGCGTCTTTTCTGGAGAGACCTTCACAGCGTGGTCGGGATCTGGGTTTCCTTCTTCGCCCTCACCCTTCTGATCAGCGGGCTCCCGTGGTCGCGCTTCTGGGGGGACTATTTCCGAACGGTGCGACAATGGACCGGCACTGCCTCCGCTCGACAGGACTGGTCGAATCGCAGTTCCTTCCAGCGTCCCAGCCAGAACTCTTCTGAAGCAGGGGAGCATCAGGGACATGGTGGCCGAAGAGGAGGGGACCGTTCCCGGAAAGCTGAGCCAGTTGACCTGAGCCCGGTGGACCAGGTTCTTGCAGCAGCGATTCCGCTTCGGCTCCCACCCCCGGTCCTCATTGGCCCCCCCAAAATGGGCAGTTCACACTGGTCCGTCCGGTCGATGACTCCCAATCGACCGCGACGAGAAAACCTCACCATCGATCCCGCATCCGGGACCATCGTGACTCGTGAGGGCTTCGCCGACAAACATTTTCTGGACAAGTGCGTTGCGGTCGGAATTGCTCTCCATGAAGGGCGACTGTTCGGCTGGCCCAATCAGGTTCTTGGTCTGTTCACAGCCATCGGACTGGTCACGCTGAGCATCAGCGGGATTGTTCTCTGGTGGCGACGGCGCGAGCCGGGGAAACTTGGGGCTCCTCATCCCGGAGCCAGCCCGCGCTTCTCGTGGGTCCTGCTGACGCTCGTCATTCTTCTGGGCATCCTGCTGCCGTTATTCGGAGCGTCCCTGCTTCTGGTCCTCCTGCTGGAATGGGCCGTTCTCAGCCGGATCCCGCCGGTCCAACGCTGGCTCGGTCTGAAAGAGCGGACGCCAAACAGGGCGGCTGTCGTCTTGCCCCTTGTGTTTTTCTTCGTCGCATCGGGGTGCGGAGGAGTGACACCCGTCAAAGGGGGGACCACTGGGACCTTGACGGTCGGAGGTGTTCCGGTCAGTGACCTCCAGATCACCTTCTACCGGAACGATGTCTCTCCCCCGAAAGAAGTTGGTTTTGGAGTGACCAATTCCGAGGGAGAGTTTGAATTGTTCCTCCCTCGTGCCACGGGCCCATTGCATCTGCCATCAGGTGAATACCGCTGCACGGTCGAGTCCGCCGGCGCCCCCGTTCAGATCCCCGATCTCTATCAGAGCCCCGAGAAATCTCCCCTGATCGTTCGGTGGTCCTCAGAAGGAGCTCCTCTGAAACTCTGTTTGCCCGGTCAGTAATTCAGAAGGAATCCGGGGCGTGATGTCAGTCAACGTTGAGACAGGGATCCAGCGACGTTGTGATCCCTGTCATCAGGGTCTCCCAGCGCGATCCACCTTCGCG
>CALLWY010000057.1 GCA_938015865.1 uncultured Planctomicrobium sp. | reverse complement strand
GGGATGTTGTGCCAGGTCCAGTGCTAACAGTTTAAAGTCGCGGGCGAGTTTGCGCTTCCGTCCGGCGGGGGTCTTATCGGAACCGGAATGGACAACATAGAGATCGGTCCAGGCCACTTCCCCATGCGCTCTGCGGATGGCGGGCAGGATCTGTTCATGGATATGGAATTCGAACCGCAGATCAGGTCGGTTGCGGATCAGTTTCACGTGGTCGACGACGGTCACATCATCGGGAGTAACGCCCGGACAATGGACCTGCACGATGTAGCCCAGAACCTGTTCGCGATGCGGCCCCAGCACCAGTTCCCGCAGTGCGCGCCCGCACCGCTCAGGCAGGGTGTCATCCGAGTCCATCCAGAATATCCATTCCCCCCGCGCAAAGCTCAGCGAGACGTTCCGGGCCTGCGCAAAGCTGTCCTGCCAGGGGGAGTGCAGCACCCGGGCGCCGAGTTCCTCACAGATCTGCGGAGTCCGGTCAAGCGAACCGGTGTCGACGATGACAATCTCATCCATCCAGGGTTTCAGGCTTTCCAGGCAGGGGCGGATCGTGTCTTCATTGTCCCGCACAATCAGGCAGGCGGAGAGTTTCACATCGTTGTGCTTCAGCAGCAGTTCGCCGTCATCGCTGGCTTTCAGCAGGTACTGGGGGCGAATGGGGGAACCACGAGGGATTTCGGTCTGGGGGGAAGGAGTCTGGGGTGAGGGGACAGAGGGTGGCGAGAGGGGTCGATCATCCCCGGCCTCTCTCCTCTCATGTAAGAACTCAGCGCAGAGTCGCAAGGGTGCAGAGACGCAAGGAGCTTCTCTCTGCGGCGTTGCGTCTCCGCGACTCTGCGCTGAATTCCCCTCGATCTCGACCGGAGTGCACGGCTCCGAGGGAAGCTCCATCTTTTCCGTGTCTTCCGTAGTTTTTTCCCATTTCTGCTCGTACTTCTGGCGGTTCTCCCGCAGCAGGTGATCGAAGTTAATCCCGCTAGCGCGGAACGTTGTACTGCCGACGTGATGAATGAACGCATCCCGCGCGATCACGCACTGATACCCCGCAGCGATGGCCCGGCGGCAATAGTCATCATCCTCGAAGTTGCCGATCCCGAACCGTTCATCTAATAATCCGATGCGATCAATCACCTCTCGTTTGATCAGCAGGCAGAACCCGACGAGCCGATCGGTCGGCAGGGATTGGCGCTGATGCTGCTTCCCCCAGTCCCAGGCAAACCCGTCCAGCTGGGCCAGATCGTCATAACTGACAGAGACCTGCTGCTCACCACTGATCCGGTTGGTCACAGGTCCCGCCAGCCCGATGTCCGGCTGGTTATTAAATGCTCCCAGTAACCGTTCCAGCCAGCCGGTCGTCACGATCGTGTCGTTATTTAATAAAAGAACTTGCTCCCCGCGAGATACTAAAATTCCTTGATTCGCCGCGGCGGGGAACCCGCGATTGGTCTCGTTACGGATCAGCTGGACGTCTGGGAACTGACTCACAAACTCCGGCGTGCCGTCGGTCGAGGCATTATCCACCAGAATAATTTCGTAAGGGAGATCGGTGCGGAGATGAATGCTTTCCAGGCAGGCTCGTGTATGCCGCCACTGGTTGTGCGTCACGATCACGATCGAGGTGAGACCCTGGTCTGTTTGCGGAGCAGGGGAGGCCGTAGTGAGATATTGATAGGCAAAGAACTCGGCCACTTCTTCCTGTGAAGAAACATGGAGCTGGAACGGCCCCAGCTGGATCTGCAGGGGCGAGCCCTGCTGCACCCAATCCTGATAGCCCTCCCCCGGCACCATCCGCTGCTGCTGAACGTCAAATCCCGCCCGAAACAGCAGCTTTTCAATCTCCCGACGGGTGAAGAACCGGACATGGTCCTCATCCAGGAGTCCGGCGGTTTCATAAGTCCAGTTCCCTGCCAGCAACGAGCGGATCACCGTGTGATTACGGACATTGGGGAGGCTGGTCACCAGCAGGCCGTCAGGCGTCAGCCAGCGGCGAATCTTTCGCAGGACGGAGAGCGGATCACGGAGATGCTCCAGCACATCTGCACAGATCACACAGTCAAAACTGTGATCCGGGAAGTCGATCGCGTCG
>CALLWY010000056.1 GCA_938015865.1 uncultured Planctomicrobium sp. | reverse complement strand
CTCGAACCGGGAGTTCCTGCAGAAAATCCGTGCGGTTCTGTAACCGCCAGCGGATCACGAACTCATGAGTATAAAACAAGCCCGCGAAGTCTGACTTCGCGGGCTTGTTTCGTTTGAGTTGCAGGCGTTTTTGCTGACGATCTTCTTTGGTGGCACAGACCGGAGTCACGTGCCACCAAAGATTGTCCCGGCCAGTTTACTCCGGAAGAGGCTTGTCTTTTGTTTCCGGAAGGAACGGCAGCACGACAAGACCGAGCAGGAAGATGCTCGCCATTGTAATTCCAGTATAACGGCTGGCATCTGGCCCCTCATACATCCGGTCCAGAAGAATCTTGACCAGCGGTCCACCAGCAGCAACAAAGCGGCCGACGTTGTAACAAAAGCTGGTTCCCGTTGAACGCAATCGTGTTGGGAACAGTTCCGGGAAGTAAATGGCATATCCAGAGAACAGGGACAACTGACAGAATCCCATGATGGGGACCAGAACGAAGACGTGCCACAGCTCATTCAGGAACCAGAACACACTCACCGTACTGATATATGCTGCCAGAAATGCGATCACGAATGTTGGCTTGCGGCCGATTCGCTGGGCCAGCACCCCAAATCCGAACATTCCCAGAAACGCTCCCACGTTGATCGCAAGTGAACTGTAGCTCTGCCAGCGTGTGAGACGCCCCTTGATCTGTCCCTCGGCAGTTTTCTTCAGTGCGAGCTCTTCTTCGGAGAGTTCCACAGCCTCCGTTGGATTCATGATGGCAGCACGGACCCGCTCGAGATCCTTCTCTGGATTCGCAGCAGCCAAGGCATCAAGAACATCCTGCCTCACAATAGGCTGCTGAATTCGACGTGCCAGGTCTGGCGTATAGAACCCAACCGACCAAAGTCCAATCACCCCGGAACAACCGAGAAGGAGGCCAAGAAGGGCATGTTTTCGCAAGCCGGGAGTGGTCAGCAGTTCCCGGTACGAGCCCAGCTGCTTCTTCGATCCTCCTTCAACCTTGGCGTGCTGCCATTGCTCAGGTTCTTTCAGGTGTCGACGAATCACCAGTGCCAGCAAGGCTGGAACTGCTCCAATCAGGAACATGATTCGCCAGGGACTCCATTCCAGCCCTTCTTCGGCTCCCAGTCCCAATTGCAGGTTGATCAACGCAGCACTGACGTTCCCGACGGCAGAGAGGGCCTGAAGCAGACCGAGAGTGTAAGGACGGGCTTTATTCGGCATTACTTCGGCAACAAGCGCCACACCGACGGCAAATTCCCCTCCAACTCCCAGTCCCGTCAGAAACCGATAGAAGGCAAAATCCAGCGGCCCAATAGAAAACGCGCTGAGACCTGTGAACAGGGAGTACAGCAGGATCGTCAGCATCATGGTTTTAGCTCGGCCGATCCTGTCGCCAAGCATCCCGAAAAAGAGTCCTCCACAGGCCCATCCAGCGATGAAAATCGAGGTGGACAGGTCTTCGTAAAACTTTCGGGTCGCCTGAAGTTGCTCCTCGGTCGCAGCAGTTGGGACCAGTTCTTCCATGGCCGCCGGGCGGGCGAGAATAAAGAGCTGTTGGTCCAGACAGTCAAACAGCCATCCCAACGCCGCCACGGTGAGCACGAACCAATGGTAGCGCGTCAATAATTTGTACCAGGGGCGTGAATCGTTCTGGCTGGTGTCGTTCGGATTGCCGGGGGTTGACGGATCGATATGCATACTCGGTCCTCTTCAAATCGTCGTAGAAAAGCCCCCTGTTCCGAACACGAATTCATAGCGGACACGCTGCAGGGAGCGGCGAGAATCGCAGCCATTGTGACGAATAGGACCGGAATGGCAATTCCGCAGGCCGGAGAACTCGGAAAGTTGGCGAGTAAAGTCTCTTTATGAAAGTGCCACACGTGCCGATTTCAACAACAATGAAAGGAGGATCGGAGTTGTCAATTCTTAGCGGCACCGACACAATGTCGATGGTGATCATCTGTTCCATCGCGAACTGCGGGCCCCGCAACAGAACTACGTGGAAGGATTGGCCTTCTCGAAATGACGATCCGGGTCCGACTGATCTGTTTCGAGGAAATCGCATCACATGCTGGCCAAACTGCTGACCTACTCCCTCTTTGGTATCGACGCCCGGCCAGTCGAAGCGGAAGTCGATATCTCTCCGGCAGCCATGCCCAAGACGATCCTTGTCGGACTGGCGGAAGCTGCGGTGAAAGAAAGTGTTCACCGAATCGAACGGGCACTTGTAAACAGCGGTTACACGCGGCCAGTTGATCGCATCGTCATCAATCTTTCCCCAGCTGATTTCCCTAAGGAAGCCCCTTCCTTTGATCTGCCGATTGCGTTGGGGATTCTGGCTGCCAGCGGGCAGCTGCAGTCCGAAACATTTGGCCAATACTCCGCCGTCGGCGAACTGGCACTCGACGGGGCCGTTCGCCCGGTCAAAGGGACACTCTCCATGGCGCTGCAGGCCAGAAACGATGGGCGTCAGGGGTTACTCGTGCCGGTGGAAAACGCAAAGGAGGCTGCTGTCGTCGATGGAATCGACATCATTCCAGTCGGGAGTCTGGCCGAAGCCGTCGGATTCTTTTCCGGATCCCTCGCAATCGACCCGGTCTCCTTCAGCTGGTCTCAAGCGGTTCAGGAGTATGGGACCTATCCTGTCGATTATTCCGACGTCAAAGGGCAGGAGCTGGCCAAGCGGGCGATTACCGTTGCCGCCAGTGGAAGACACCATCTGCTGATGATTGGATCACCCGGGACAGGAAAAACACTCCTGGCCAGTCGAATCGGCACAGTCCTCCCCCAACTTTCAGCAGACGAAAGCGTCGAAACAACTCGTATTTACAGTGCGGTCGGCCGACTGGAGCCTGGGCAATCGCTGATGCTCACGCGTCCGTTTCGTTCACCCCACCATACAATCAGTGAAGCAGGACTTGTCGGCGGGGGAACGACTCCGACCCCAGGCGAAATCAGTTTGGCACACAATGGAATCCTGTTCCTCGATGAACTCCCTGAGTTCAATCGCCGAACGCTGGAGGTGCTGCGCCAACCACTCGAAGAGAACAAGGTGACGATCTCCCGGGCGATGGGAAGCATGACCTTTCCTGCAAGCCTGATGCTCGTGGCAGCCATGAATCCGTGCCCCTGCGGATTTCGCGGAGATCCAAAACGCAACTGCAAATGCTCCCCGATTCACATCGAGCGATACCTGAGCAAACTGTCCGGTCCCCTTCTGGACCGCATCGATATCCACATCGAAGTCCCTCCGGTTCCTTTCCGTGAACTCTCCAACGAGACCACCGGGACGGACAGTCAGACGATCCGCACACAAGTTGAAAAGGCACGCGAAATTCAGAAGGATCGGTTCCAACGCGAGGCATCAACACTCAACGGAACAATGACTCCCCGACAGATCCGCAAGTACTGCAAAATGAAAAAGGATGCGGAATCGCTGCTGAAATCAGCGATGGAGGATATGGGGCTGTCCGCTCGTGCGCACGATAAAATTCTGCGTGTCAGCCGGACGATTGCCGACCTTGATGATGCCGATGTCATCGACATCCCACACCTCACAGAAGCAATCAACTACCGGGCGCTGGACCGGACATACTGGACACTCTGAACCCGTTTCTGGAGGAAATGTGTGACCACCGGCGAGAGTGCGTCAGTACGGACAATCCCCCCTGCCCCCGCAACACGAATTCTTCTGCTGGGAGCCAGCAATCTGACGCTGAGCTTTCCGCTGATCGTCAATTCACTGAGACACTCACTGACGCGGCCGCTGGAGATTTTTGCAGCCCATGGTCACGGTCGGTCCTTTTGCCAGTGGAGCTATGTTCTGAATCGCGGACTTCCTCCGATTCCCCAATGCGGCCTGTGGGATGAATTAAATCGACGTTCCATCTCTTCTGTTCAGTGGGCATTGGTCGCTGATGTTGGCAACGATCTGATTTACGGGCGCAGCGTCGAGGAACTCCTTCAGCAAGTACAGCTCACCTTTCAACGACTCTCCGCACTCGGCGCAGAGATCACGTTTGTTCGAATGCCTCTCGAACGGGTCTTGAAGCTCACTGAGCGCCAATACCGGATTGTGAAGCAACTTCTGTTTCCCGGACCGACCATCCCATGGGAGGTGATCTCCAGACGTGCGATCGACGTAGATGAACAATCGGCGCAGCTGGCCCGTGAGTTCAACAGTCACGTCATCACTCCTCGATTGCACTGGTACGGAGCCGACCCGATTCATATTCGGCGTTCCGCCCGTATCGAGGCATGGAAAGAGATCCTTGCGATAGCGACAAGGAACCAGATCCCCCCAATCCAGATGCACCGGCCCTCATCCCGCTTTGCCCTGAATCTGTGGCGCTCCCCTCCCCTGGAGCGGACATTCCATTTCGGTCGGACTCGACACGCCCGCTATGTCAATCCGCAACCGAGCTGGTCTGATCCCACAGGAACGACGCTCTGGTTGTATTGACGCCACTCGCGGTATTGACGCCGGAGACTATCGCTCCATCATTGGATGAACAGGCACACAACCTCGTCACGTTATTTCACTTGGAGCGATTGCTCCATTTCTGCGACAGGTACAATCAAATCTCCGTCGATCCCGGATGAGTGGCCGGGGGTGCCTTCATTCTCTAAGATTCCATTTTCAATCGAAAAATCTCTCGGAAGAGTGAGTCCAATGGACAGCGAACTTCGTGACAGGATCGAAAATCTGACTGAGCGCATCCTTCAGCTAAAGGACTCTCTTTGACT
>CALLWY010000055.1 GCA_938015865.1 uncultured Planctomicrobium sp. | reverse complement strand
GATCGAGCTTCAGCAGGAATACTTTCACCGGCATATTGATCTGGCCCGTTCCGTAGGAAAGCCATTCATCGTTCATTGCCGGGAGGCCGATGATGATGTCGTCGCTGTTCTCCGGGAACAGTTTGAGCGGAATGGTCCCTTATCGGGTGTGATGCACTCCTTCTGCGGAAATGCGGCAACGGCGGCTGCCTGTCTTGAGATGGGAATGCACATCTCCTTCGCCGGGATGCTCACGTTCAAGAGCAATCAGGCGCTCCGCGATGTGGCGAAGACTATCCCGCTCGATCGCCTTCTCGTTGAGACCGATTCGCCTTATCTGGCCCCCGTTCCCATGCGGGGAAAACGGAATGAGCCTTCCTATGTCGTCCATACTGCAAGGTGTTTGGCGGAGATTCATGGTCTCCCGCTGGAGGAGATGGGACGGATCACCACAGAAAACGCCCGTCGCCTGTTCCGACTCGATTGAGCCAGGATTGTTGTCGGCATGGGGTCACTTTGATTCGGGACCGGGACTCAAAGAGTTGATCATCCCCCGGGCCTTGTGCAGCGTCTCTGCGTATTCTTCTTCGGGGACCGAGCGGGAGACAATTCCCCCTCCCGCCGAAAAGGTCAGCCATCCCTTTCGTTGAGTCATGGTGCGGATCAGGATGTTGCTGTCTGCGGTGCCGTCGAATCCGAGGTAAAACAGGCTTCCACAATACGGGCCGCGAGCGATCTGCTCCTGCTCGGAGATAATTTCCATTGCCCGGATTTTCGGGGCTCCGGTGATCGAGCCTCCCGGGAATGTGGCCCCCAGAAGATCCCAGAAGGTGAATTCCTCCCTGAGGGTTCCGCAGACTTCGGAAACAAGGTGAGAAACGGTTTCGTACACCTCCACGTTGCAGAGCTCCGTCACCTGAATGCTCCCCGGCAGACAGACACGCGAGAGATCGTTTCGGAGCAGGTCAACAATCATGACGTTCTCGGCCCGGTCCTTGTTGCTTTCCCGAAGTTCATCCTGAGAGAACAGGTCCTCTTCCGGACGGGGACGACGGCCACGGGTCCCCTTGATTGGCCGGGTCGAGACCTGTTTCCCATGAAGCCGAAGGAAGCGTTCCGGGGAAGAAGAGAGGATGGCCCAGTCATCGAAGGCGAGATACCCGGCAAACGTCGCTGGGTTCTGTTGTCGGAGCTTCAGATACTGCTCGATCGGAGAGCGAGTTGCCGGAGTCAGAAATCGCTGGGAGAGGTTCGCCTGAAAGATGTCTCCGGCAAAGATCTTGTCGATGACCGCCTGCACCGCCTGAAGGTAGCCTTCGCGTGAGAAATTACTTCGGACGGCGGGAGTCTGTTCCAGCGGGACCATCTTCCGGTAGGCCGCCTCGATCCTGTCGCAGTGTGTTGAACGATCATCGCACCAGTCGCGATCAGTGGGCAATGTCTCCGCAGCAAGAGCCCTGCTGATGGACTCCCAGCGCGATCTGGCCAGCTGAACGCGAGCGGATGGAGTGCTTTCCGGAAAACCGTGATCGATGTACCAGCAGCGTTGTTGCTGGTGATCCCAGGCGAGAACCCAGCTGTAGAGGCCAATCATCACGATGGGAAGATCAAAATCGTCCGGCAGTTCGGGAAGACGTTCAAAGCACCGTCCCAGTTCATACCCCAACACCCCGGCCGCTCCCCCCTGAAAAGGAGGAAGTCCCTTGATGGTCGATGCCGCCAGTCCGTTAATGCGTTTGCGGATTTCGGCAAACGGGTCCTGTCTGTATTCCGGGTGATCAAGCCGAAATTGCTCGAACGGCTCTGCCATCAGGAACGAATATCGCCCCAGTTCTCCCCGCTGGAGCGAACTGTCCAGCAAAGCGATTCCCTCCCGATCTGCCAGAGCACGAAGGGCCTGCGGGACCGATGGCGGCTGGGTCAATTCCTGAATGAAGGGCAACGACATCACAGCGGCTCCTCTGATGATTCCGCAGTCGCCTTGCGACGGTCATGCGCACTCACTTCGGGAACGGTCAGAAATCCCCATTTCAGCGACTGGTCCTGCTGATATTGCTTCCCGAGGGTCAGTGCCGTCACTGCTTTGCACAGTTCATAGCCAAGATAAAACGCATGGGGAGCATCCAGTTCCGCCCCAGTCGCTGTGAATTGATCAAAGAGTTCGAATGGGTCCCGTCCCCGCCAATATCCGTCCCGGTTCATGACATGAATCTCTCCCCGTTCGACAAAGATACGGAAGTTTCCATCCCGGATCTGGCGGGAGAGATGGCCGATTGCTTCCGGTCCCAGTTCCTGAGGTCGCCCATCGCGCAGCAACACGAGTCCGGAGGAAAGCCGCTTGGGAGGGACATGCTGATCGATGGCATGTTTGACCATTCGGCGTGCAAGATCGAACTCTCGGACCGCCGACTGACACCAGTGGGCGACCTGAGTTGTCAGGACGCTTCGAATGTTCAGCTCCTGACAGATCGCTGCCAGCAGAAAATTAACCCCCGCGCTGTCGACTTCACTGAGTTCGGTCACATTGCCAATTCCCATGAAAACGGGCGACTCTGGAGCGACTCGCCGCGTCTCATAGTAGCGGGCCAGAGAGGCAGCAAACCCGAAACCGACCGGCTCAAGAATCGGGTCCAGTCGAAATGGGACATGTCTCTTTTCCAGAAACTCCGCGGTCTCCCACATGGAACTCAGATCGCGGGGATCATCGGGAATGACGATGAGTTCTGCCCCCAGCCCCGCAGCCCAGTCGCGATTGGTGCTGTTGCAGCTGAGAACCAGCTCCGCTCCGGCCGATGTGGCCCATTCCACCTCGTGCCGGTCGAAGCTGTCGATGGAGACACGGATTCCTGAATCGCGAAGAGCCTTGACGACATCTCCGACCTGATCCCAGCTCGTCCCAGGAATGCATCCGAGGTCGATCATGTCCGCGCCGTCGCGACAAAGGGCCGTTGCCTGTCGTTGAATCTCTTCCAGACTCAATTGCGGGGCGTGGTTGATTTCCGCGACGATCTCAATGTCGAAGCGGCTCAGGTTGACCGGTTCCTGTCTGCCTCCTCCAAGCCAACCCGGCAGATCAAGAATATCTTTGGGGCCTCGTTCGAAAGGGATTCCGAACTGGGCTTCAAGCTCCTTCAGGTCCCCCTGACACCATCCCGGCACGATGACACGATCATAGGGCTGATCGATTGTCAGCTTCCGTTTCAGCCAGCCGACGTGCATCAGGGCCGCCACCGAGATCCCGACGACATGAATCTCCGGGGTGAATGGGGCGCTCCCCGAAATCTTCTCCACCACGGTGCGAACGATCTCCGCCGCCAGCCGTCCGGTGACGAACAGCCAGCGTGGCCGAGAGGATTTCGAAATGGAGGTGCCGTCAGTCACAAACGGGGGATTGGGGCCAGAGATCTGGTAAGACTCGTTCTTTTGTCTCAGAGACTCGATGAGCCGAGTTTCGTTTGCTCTCCGGGAATCTGCAACTGATGCCCCGTCAGTCCTCCGCCCGACTTCCATCCCCGCACATCTTGACGATTCGTGGATCAAATCTCGCCACGATGCTGACCAGATCCTCCTGAGCGGCCATCACCGCGTTGATGTCCTTGTAGACCCCCGGAACTTCATCGGCCCCGGCGGAAAGGACTGTAACCCCTTTCTTCGCGAGATCTCCGCGCACCGCATTGAATCGATATTTGGCATTGGCAGCCGCGCGGGACATGACTCTCCCCGCTCCGTGCGATGCAGAAGAAAGGCTTTCCGGATTTCCTTTGCCGCGCACAACAAAGGCGGGTGTGGCCATCGATCCGGGAATGACTCCAAGAACCCCCTTGCCAGCGGGTGTGGCCCCCTTACGGTGGACAATCACTTCCCGTCCAGAGTGGGTCTCTTTCCATGCAAAGTTGTGATGATTCTCCACCCCTGCGATGACCTCCGCCCCGAGAAGTCGGGTGACGTTCTGATGAATCACTTCATGATTGGCAGCGGCGTAGTCGCCCATCAGATTCATGGCGAGCCAGTATTCCTGACCTGCTTCCGTGCCCAGATCCAGCCACGCCAGATGTCCGACATGTTCATATTTCTTCGGAAGCAACTTGCGCGCGATGTTGCTGTAGGTCGAACAGACTGCCGCACCGGTTCCCCGGCTTCCGCTGTGGCTGAGCAAGGCAACATATGTCCCCGGTTCCAGTCCCATCTCCGGTTCGGTGAGAGTGAGCGTCCCGAACTCCACGAAATGATTTCCTGACCCGGATGTCCCGAGTTGAGCCCAGGCTTTGTCCTTGTTCTCGCGGGTAATTCGAGTGACCGACCAGTCCTGATCCATCACCGGATGGGATTGCTTTCGCTTGTAGGTTTTCCCGACGCCGAAAACAGTTCCCCCTTCGAGTGCCCGTTCAAATTCGGACTGATGGGCGTGATCGGTGAGCCGCTCGACCGGAAGGTTGAGGACCGAAAGCTTCATCCGGCAGGCAATATCGACGCCAACTGCATAAGGGCAGACGGCCCCTTCCAGTGCCAGAACACCGCCAATCGGGAGGCCATACCCCGGGTGTGCGTCGGGCATTAGCGCAGCACCAACCGCATTCGGAAGTGAACAGGCATTGCGCATCTGCGAATGAGACAGTTCCTCAACCAGCTCGCTTCCCCAGGTCTGATAAGTGATCGGTGTCCGCTTTTCTTCAGTAGGACCTTCAACCAGCAGCCGGGCAAACTCGCCAAAGCGCTCATCGGTCAGGTGCTGCCCGGGATTCTCAATCACCTGCTTCAGAAGAGCCTGAGCCTCCTTGCCGCGCAGACCTGATTTCACCGCTGCTCCGATGGCCTGAATGGCCGGGCCGGTCATCTCCTCTGTGAGACCGAGTTTGATCAGTTGTTTCCGGTTCATGGCCTTGCTTCCTGCGGACGTTTTTCCAATCGGATCACAACCTATTGTCGTCCACGAGTCAGCAGGACAGCAACACTTAAAAAAGGTTCGCGGTTGCAATGACCGGATTTATTCAATCAGGTAGTTCTTCCCCCGTAACTGAATCAAAAGACGTTCATCGGGGCCCTGTTCGCTGAGCAGCAGGTTCTCTTCCGATGAATTCTCATCGATCAGAGAGAAATATTCCTCAGAGAAACGGGCAACTGTCTGAATCGTTTCCTTGTCCCGGTCCAGATCGAGCGACGCTGTTTCCGGGGTCATGAGGAGTGTTCCTCTCCGGTACAGGGTGGTGCTCCCTTTCTGAATCACGGAGAGTCGGTTTCCTTCTGAGGTCGAGTGTCGAGTGCGAAGCTCCATCGGAAGGGCGCTACCGGCGGCTTCGAATGTGCCGGAATCCAACCCGCCCAAGGTCGCGGGGGCCTGATTCATTGATTTCAGGCTTTGTTTGGCAGCCCGCTGATAGAAACCGGATGCCCCGCTGGCAGAATCGAGTGCCTGAAGATTCTCGGAGGCCCGCAGGACATTTTGTGAATTGGCCAGTTCCGGTTTCACCGTTTCGTCCGCCAGAAAGGCGGTATACGGAGTCAGAATCCCGTATTTGGTGGAGAGCGCCACCAGTTCCTGGATCAGTTCCTCGTTCTTGCCATTCAAGTCGAGTTCGTCGATCAGTTCTCCAATTCGCCGTGTCGCCCAAAGTCGGGCGATAAAGGCGTTCGACTGATCAGGACTCTTTTCGATGAATTCGCCGGAGAAGGTGTGGGTCTGCGCTTCCCCGTTCACGTTTCCAGTCATCTGGATCTGAACGGGGCCCTTTCCTTTGTAACGACCAACAAGAACAAGTTGCTCCCCGCGAAACAGGTCGAGTTCCCCTCCCGGATAGATTCGGCTCACAAGGTCCCCGGCGGTGTTGTCCTGTTCAAAGGCCAGCCGAACGTCGGTCATCACCGGGGAACTGATTCGCTGATAGATGCGAGCGATGGCCGCTTCAATGTTTTCATCAGGGCGGATGTATTCGCTCAGGCCGTGGTTCTCCCGGGCGAGACGATCCAGCAGGCGGCTATTGACATCGTAACCGACTCCGAAGCAGAGGAGACGGGCTTTAACGGTATTGGCCTCTCGGACCGCTTTTGCAATGCGGCTTTCGTTGGTGTCGCCGGAGGTCGGAACCCCGTCGGTCAGAAAGAGGATGAAGTTCGGTCGCTGAGGGTCTTTCAGTTCGGAGAGACTTCTTGTCAGGGCGTCGTGAATGTTGGTCCCCCCGCCCGCGTACAGGGAATTGATGTATGCGGTTGCGGATGCACGACTCTCTTTCCCCGCTGATTCCAGTTCCGGCCGAAAGGCAGCGACAGTGCTGTCATAAGAGATGATGTTAAAAAGATCGGTTTCGCGAAGATTGTTCAGGACAAACCGGACCCCTTCGCGCGCCTGTTCCATCTTGGCGCCGGACATGCTTCCCGACTTGTCGAGAACAAAGCTGATGGTTTTCGGGGGGGCTTCCTGAGTGTCATTCGCCCATTCGGGAGACGCGAGCAGAAGAAAATAGCCTTCGTCCTTGGTGTCGGGACGATAGGTCATCAGCGTCGCGCCCACTTTGTCATTTCCGGTGTCGAACACCAGTCGGAAATCTTGCTGCGGGATCGTCTTGGTTGTCTTGTATTCAATGATTGCCTGACGGGGACCAGTCCGGTTGATCTGGATCGGATAGTTCGGGCTGTAGATGTTTTTGAGTTCGTCCGTGGTCTCGACGGAAAGACGGAGTGAAAGGTTACTGACCGGTTTGGAGGTGTAACGGGCAGTGCTGAGTGGAAAGAGAAAATCGATCAGTGTCTGTTGCTTTCGTAGCAGCTGGTTGTAGTGCAGGGTAACGGTCCGTTTTTCGCCTGCAGGGATCGGGAAGACACTTGTCTGGAGCATCCCTGTCCCGATCCATTCCAGCAGCGCGGGATCCCGGTTCTTGCGGACAATTTCGTTGTAACGTTTTCGGGCTTCTTCCACGCTGAGGAGCTGGGCAGGAAGTTCCTTGCCATCCACCAGCAGCGTCATGGAATCAATCGCTCCATCGTAGGGAAGCGGAAAGACAAACCGGGCTTCCAGCGTATTCGAGCCTGTGTTCACAAACGTTTGCGACACCTGAACATCAGCCACCTGATCCCGAATGTTGGCTTCAATGACGATCGAATCGATGGAATAGGTGGTTGGGGCAGGGCGGGGAGGCCGCGGAGGAATGATAATGGGGCGAGGCAGCGGGACTGGCTCGATGGCGTGAATCAGAACCCCTTGTGCAAATGCCGGGATGGGAAGGAATAAGACCGCAGCGACGAGGCAAAGGGTTCGATGCATTGTTTCGCTCCCATTCAGGAAAAACGACCCTGTTGCTGACTCTGACGCCATGAGAGCAGGGCGCGTTCCCGAAATCTCGTCATCCGGGACGAATTGGAGGTTTTTCTGAATGGCTAGCGAATCCTTACGAGTAGCAGATTGTCCCCCCAATACTGGTGCCCCGGACCAAAGCGCTCCAGTGCGGGAACGCTGGTTCCGGCAGATAGAGGCCGCATTGCCACAATCCCGCCAATGGAACTATGATGCGAAAAATTGGCAGGTTCTGACTCGATGCAACGCCGATTGGATGGGCGAGCGCGAGCAGGGGGCGGAAGGATGTCCGCACTGATCACCAGGGATGGATTCCGATGCAGAACTCAACAGGAACAGGGTTTCGGTCAACGCGAGCGCGGTCCGTTTGCCAATGGATTCTCCTCTTGGGGACTCTTCTCTCTCTGGGCACTTTTGTTCCGGGAGTAACCCTGTTTGCTGCCGAGCCTGCGCCGGGAGTTCAGGTAGCAGACGACCTGACGGTCACGCTTTATGCCGGCGATGATCTGGCCCACGATGTCCATTCGCTCACCGTCGATTCACTCGGTCGGGTGGTTGTCTCTGGACCGGGCTACGTGAAAATCCTGATTGATGCCGATCGCGATGGCGTTGCTGATTCCACCAAGACCTATGTCAGCAATCTGCCTGCGGGAGTGCAGGGGATGTACTTCCTTGGTCGGGACCTGATCTGTGCGTCGGGCGAGGGACTGGTCCGATATCGGGACCGGGACGGGGACGATCAGGCGGACGGCCCACCGGAGACATTCCTGAAAATTCGGACCGGGAATGAGCACGATCTTCACGCCATTCGAAAAGGGCCGGATGGCTGGTGGTATCTGATCACCGGGAATTCCGCCGGTGTGACTGAAAAATATGCCGCACTCCCCACGTCGCCGGTCAAGAAGCCCTCCGGGGGGACTTTGCTCCGGCTGAAACCGGATTTGTCTGCCGGAGAGGTTTTTGCTCACGGAATGCGGAATGCCTACGACTTCGATTTCTCGGAGTTCGGGGACATCTTCACGTTTGAAAGCGATGGCGAGAATGCAACCAGTCTGCCGTGGTACCGGCCGACCCGGATTCTTCAGCTTCTTCCCGGGGCCCATGCGGGTTGGGTGACCAATGATTGGATCCGACCCGATTCCTTTTTTGACATGCCGCCGGTGATTCGCTCCATGGGACGCGGGTCGCCCACCGGAGTCGTCACCTACCGACATACTGCGCTCCCGTCACGATATCACGGAGCGCTCCTTGTCATGGACTGGACCTACGGGAAGGTCTATGCCCTTCCGCTTTCTCCGAATGGAAGCACCTGGAGTACGGAGCCGATCGAAATCATGTCGGCCGTCGGGCAATATGGGTTTGCTCCCACCGACATTGAGGTCGGGCCTGCTGGGGAGATCTATGTCGCTGTCGGTGGTCGCGGGACGCGGGGCGGGGTTTATTGCATTCGTCCTGCTGTGAAAAACCCGGACGATCGTCCCTGGCCCGGGGGGACCGGCATCCCATCCACGACCGCTGAGAAACTCCGGGTCTGTCTTCAGGCTCCTCAGCCACTGAGCAGCTGGTCCCGACGTGTTTGGGAACCCCTTGCGGAGCAGATCAGAAGTGAGCCATTCATCATGGCGGCACAAGATCGGCGCCGTCCCGCTGCGGAGCGGATTCGGGCGATTGAAATCCTGACCGAAAAATTCAATGGAATCGACCGGGATCTGGCGACCCAGTTGACGCTGGCGACCGATCCGCAGGTGCGGGCACGTGCTGCCTGGGCGATCGGACGTAGCCAGCCTCGCACTCCGAATCCGACTGCATTAACCCCATTCCTGACCGATCCGCATCCGCAGGTGGTGCGAGCGGCACTGGAAGCTCTCATTGGTTCGGACAATGTGGCCATCGAAGAACTGATCCAGCCACTTGGAGAACAGTTGGCCCATCGTGACAAGTTCATCCGTCAGACCCTGATGCGGATTCTCTCCCGGACCAGCGGGACCAACACGCACAAGGTGGCTCAGGTCGGGTTTCCCCGAGGGTGGAGCGCAGCCATTCCGGTGGCAGGTGCGTATGCATTGGCCGCAGAAGGATTTGCCAGCTACACCGTTGAGGTCGCACTCAACATTCTGGAAGGATCTTATGAGGACTCGCTGAAGCAGGAAGCGGTCCGCGTTCTTCAAGTGGGGCTGGGAGATCTTACTCCCTCCAATGGGCAGCTGGCCCCTGTGTATGACGGATATGCTCCCCGGCTTGATCTTTCGTCATTTGCTCCGCAGATCGCGAAGGTTCAGCGCACCTTGGAATCTGTTTATCCCACCGGCATTGCGGGAGTGGACTGGGAACTGGAACGGGTCATTTCGATGATCCAGCCTTCGAGCGAGATCCTGCTGGAGAAGGTGCTCCAGCAACTGACCCGCCAGTCGCATCCCGTCGCTGATATTCATCGGCTGATCGTTGCTTCGCGGATTCCCGTCAAGCGGACTCCTGAACAACGGGCGCGCATTGCTGACACGCTGATCCATCTGGTGTCCAAGATTCAGGCGCTGAACCTGAAACAGGACAGCGACTGGGATCAGCGCATCCTTGAAATGTACGACTCGCTGGTCGAACCCGATTCCGAACTGCCGCTGGCTGTCCTCCAGAATCCTGAATTTGGTCATCCCAGCCATATTCAATTGATTGGAAAGCTTCCTCCCCAACATCTGATTCGTGCCGGGGAAATCGTTGGGAATCTCGCTCGAAGCAATCCGGATTATCCGTGGAACGCGGATGTTGTTTTTCTGCTGGCAGCCTCGCCCCGAGAGGAGGATCAGGCACTGATTCGCGAGAAGTTTTCGGATTACTCTCTGCGCAGTGCGGTGCTCGTCAGTCTGGCACAGGAGCCGGAAGAGCGGGATCGTCCCCTCTTTCTCCAGGGAGTTGAAAACGGGTCCATCGATACGATGTTGGCCTGTATTGGAGCATTGCAGCTTCTCGAACCATCAAAGGTCCCCGAAGAGAATGTTCTTCTGGTAAAGACGCTGCGAAAGCTCGGAGACAGGGATGAAGAACGGCAAGCCCGTGACCAGATCGTTGAGCTGTTGCGGCTCAATCTGGGAGAGAATCACGGGTACATCCTCGGGCGGGATGGGGACCCTCAGCGGGAGGCAATTACGGCGTGGACCAATGCCGTCCGACAGCGGTTCCCGAAGGAATTTGCTGCTTCTGAAGGGACAGAGGAAGAAGACCTTCAGAAACTCTATCAGCGGCTGGCCCGGATTCCGTGGGAACGTGGAAATGCCCAGCGAGGTCATCAGATTTTCAACGTCAGGGCATGTTCCAGCTGTCATGGGCAGAGTCGGGCGCTGGGACCATCACTGGATGGAGTGACCGGGCGGTTTTCAAAGGAAGATCTGTTCACCGCCATTGTCTTCCCCAGTCGGGATGTGTCGCCTCGTTATCGGGCAACACAGATTCTCACGACCGATGGGCAGGTCCGGACGGGGATGGTGTTCTACGAAGCGGTCGACGCCATCGCCTTGCGCGATGCCAACAATCAGACCTACCGGATTCCGGTCGAAGAAATCGAAGCCCGAAAGACCATGACAACGTCGTTGATGCCGAATGGGCTGCTGAACGGTCTGACTGATCAGGATCTGGCGGACCTCTATGCCTATCTGCAAACTCTGGGGCAGACCGCCACGGCATCGGGGAATATCAACACTCTGGAGCAGGCCCGTTAAATCGGCCAGCATGGACGAATTGATTTCTCGTCGGGACTCTTGAGCATTCCTCCCTGTAGGGAAATACTGGGGCGAAAGAAATCTGTAGTCGTCTTCGTGAATTCGAGAGAGTTGCCATGCCGTTGAAGAGCTTCGATGCCCTGTTCCATGAAGCAGACCAGTTGAGTGCGCCGGTTCCTGTCGCTGCGGCAGGCGGGGCCGATGTGACCGTCATTGAAGCACTGGAGCGAGCACGTCAGCGAGGCTGGGTTCATCCCATTTTGACTGGGGAACGGGGCAAAATTGAAGAGACTGCCCGGCAGATCGGGATCGACCTGTCTCCATTTGAAATCATCGAAGATGCGCCGGATTCCGCGAATGAGGCGGTCAAGGCGGTCCGCACCGGACAGGCACGTCTTCTGATGAAGGGGCAAATCGCAACTCCGCTTCTGATGAGGTCCGTCCTCGATAAGGAAAACGGACTTCGCACCGGGAAGACAATCTGCCAGATCGTGCTGATGGAAATTGAGAAGGACAAGCGGTCATTTCTTCTCACCGACACCGGGATCACCATTACCCCAACGCTCGCCCAGAAACGGGATCTGATCGAACTGGTCGTTGAAACGGCCCGGAGTCTGGGGGCGTCATCCCCGCGCGTAGCTCTGATGTCCGCGACGGAAAAGGTGACGCAGGCTCTTCCAGATACTCTGGAAACGGATCAGCTGGTCAAAGAGGCGGCCACAGGGGCGTTTGGAGATTGTCTCGTTCAGGGCCCACTTTCCTTTGATCTGGCTTACGCCAGCGAGGCGGGGGACCGCAAGGGGATCGGTGGGGAGGTGACCGGAGCAGCGGATGCAATGGTCTTTCCGGACCTGCTCTCTGCCAACCTGACCGTGAAGGGGATCATGTACACCGCGCATTGCCGTTTTGGCGGGGTTCTGCGGGGGACGACCAGCCCGGTGGTCTTCATGTCCCGGGCAGATAACGTTGAAACGCGGTTAAACTCCCTTGCTTATGCCATTCACCTGTTGAACCTTGAGTAACAATGGGACTTGTTTCCCGGGCGGTTCTCTGCAGCTGGTGAGTTGAGTTTCCGCTATGCTTTCCTCCTCAGGGGGGGACAGTCTCCCTGAGGCAGGCGGCTCTGCCTGTGTTGCCCCGTTCCTCGACGATCCTCTGACCATGCGTGCGATTCTTCAACGAGTCTCTTCTGCCAGCGTTCGCGTCGATGATCAGATCGTCGGACAGATCGCGGAAGGCTTTCTCGTTCTCCTTGGCATCGCTGCGGATGACACCGTGGATGATGTTACCTACCTCGCAGGAAAAATCTGCGGGCTGCGGGTCTTTGAAGATGATGAAGGGAAGATGAATCGGTCGATCGACGAGACCGGCGGAGCGATGCTGATTGTCAGTCAGTTCACCCTCTATGGGGACTGTCGAAAAGGGCGCCGACCGAGTTTCATCGAGGCGGCACGGCCGGAAGTCGCTCTCCCGCTTTATGAACGGTTTCTCGATGAGGTCCGTGGGTACGGGATTCACGTCGAGACAGGACGGTTTCAGGCCCACATGGAAGTGAGTCTCGTCAATGACGGCCCTGTCACGATGATGCTCGATAGCCGGAAAGCGTTTTAGTCGCGAGGCTTCACCCGCGATGACAGCCCTGAGCCATTCAAAAAACGCACTCCGGGCCAGCTCGTCCCGCACAGGGACAGGAACCGGCTTCAATCGGTAACGCCCAAGTCGGAAAGACAGTGTTCAGCGACACTGCTTCAACCCGACAACAAAAGGACGTGAGGACTACTTCGGAACGTCAGCCAGCTTCGGTTCCAGATAGTTCACCGTGCTCTCCATCGTGATCAGGTGCTCGTATTCCGATTCAGGAATCTGGACTCGATACTGCTTGCGGAGTTCCATGACAATGTCGAGGAAATCCATGCTGTCGAGTTCCATCTGCTCACGGAACGGCACGGAATCGTCCAGATTCGACAGGTCTTCGTCCGGGGCGATCCGTTCCAGAATGCCAATGATCACTTCCCGAATTTCTGGCCGAGTCATGCCGCTACGTCCTCATCCCTAAAAAACTCAACTTCGTGACCCCCGTCGACGTCATTCCGTCCTCGACATTGGGGGAATTATGCGTACACACCGCCCTGTGAGGCGGGAAATTTCTTGACGATCACGACAGAGTTGATCCCAAGCATCCCGAAGGAATTGTTGAGGATGTACTCCACCCGGTCCATGTGCCGGGGGTGATTCGCAACCACCTGTCGCAGCTCACAGCGGGGATCGAGATTGTCGAGGTTGATTGTAGCGTGGGCAATCTTGTCCTGAAAGGCAGGGATATTCCCCAAAAGCTCAAGTGCGCCCGCTGCACCCATGGCATGCCCGATGAAGCTTTTTGTGTTGTTGATCGCCAGCGTCGTCCGATCACCGAAGACGGATCTCAGTGCCCGGGATTCTTCAATGTCCCCCTGTTCTGTCGCGGTCGCGTGGCTGGAGACGATATCGATGTCGTCGGGAGTCAGTCCTGCTCGCTTGAGGGCCAGATGAATGCATTCTGCCTGTCGAGAGGAGGAGGGAAGGACGAAATCGAGGGCGTCGGAGTTCATCGCGTAACCCACGATCTCTCCGTAAATCTTCGCTCCGCGGGCCAATGCATCAGGAAGACGCTCCAGAATGCAGATTCCTCCCCCTTCCGAGACGACAATCCCGTTGCGGGCTGTGTCGAATGGACGGCTCGCCTTCGTCGGATCTTCGTGCCAGGCGAGAGCCCCCTGACTGGCAAAGCTCGCAAAGATCCCAAATGTATGAATACTTTCGGAGATTCCCCCGGCGATCGCGATGTCGACTTCCTTGAGCCGGAGCATCTGCAGGCCGTGGATGAATCCAGCATTTCCAGCGGCACAGGCGGCCCCGACGGTTAAATGGGGGCCTGTGATCCCCAGATTCAGGGTGACTTCCCCAGCGGGGTTATTGGCCACCGTCCGGGGATTGTGGTGATGAGACCAGACTTTCGTGTCGTAGTCGAACTTGGAAATCTCATAGATTTCGCATTCGGTCTCGACATTGCCGTGTTCTGTAATTCCGAGATAAACACCCACGCGGTCTTTCGGAACGTTTGACCAGTCCAGACCGGAGTCAATGACGGCTTCGTTGGCGCAATAAATGGAAACCGATCCGGCCCGGGTTCCTCGACGACGCTCCTTTTTCTTCTGATATTTGAATTCGTCGAAGTTGCAGACCCCTGCGAGGACCGGGTGCTTGATGTACCGGGTTTCAAATGGGACCACCCCGGATCGGCCCGCCAGGAGAGCCGCCCGGTATTCATCCAGATTGTTCCCGTTCGGTGAGGTCAGCCCCACGCCGGTGATGACAATCCTGTTTTCATCCTGTAGAGAATCGGACATATTCCGCAGCCAAAAAATGAAGAACAGCAGCGTAGCTGCGCGCGCAAACGGGCACAAGCCGTCACGATATTTGGGAGAAAATCACTTCCTGCCACGAATAGAGACGACGTGAATTGTCGCTCCGGGCGGATGACTCGGCAACAGGGAGAGACGATTGTGATGCATCAGTCATCTCCGTTGCGTGAGAAGGATAATGGATATTCCGATTTCGGATCGGAAACCCGCAGAGTGACTTTCCCGTCCAGAACATCTGCCAGTAACTGCCCGCAGACTTCTTCCCGCCAGCCCTGCATCAGCCGGGGAACAGCTCCCTGACGGCGATCCATTACGTGCCAGCGGATAAAGTCTTTCAAGTCAGCAGACGTTGCGACCAGTGTCATTGACAGACCGAGTTCCTGACACCGGTTCGCGAGCGCCAGCCCCAGAATTCGTGCCAGAACCTCATCTTGTGCCGGGTGCGGATGCCCTTCCGGTTTCTCGGGGAGCTGATCATTCGGAAGCGTAGATGCTTCCTGAATGATCTTCAAAAAGGTGTCGGCATATTGCTGGTAGTCCCGGCGATTGAGGTCCCGGGTCATATTCAATTCGCGGAGCGTTTTGGGCTGCCGATGGGCCAGTTCAATCAGGAGATCGTCCCGCAGCAGACGTCGCTGGGGCTTGTCCAGTCGCTCAGCTTCTTTGGCTCGCCACTGGTACAGTGCGCGGGCCACTCCCATTTCG
This sequence comes from uncultured Planctomicrobium sp., assembly GCA_938015865.1. Taxonomy (GTDB): domain Bacteria; phylum Planctomycetota; class Planctomycetia; order Planctomycetales; family Planctomycetaceae; genus Planctomicrobium. The sequence goes on along the minus strand of CALLWY010000055.1, from coordinate 750 downwards.
CGACGATTCAACTTTCCGTAGCCCGGGAGACGGAGCCATCCATCGCGGTCCTCTTCGGCCAGCACGGAATCAATGAATCGATCAAATTCCGCATGAGCCCATGAGATGCGGCCGGATGCTGTCAACGACTTTTGTTGAGCGTCCCAGACAGCGAGCAGATGCCGCACATCTTCGAGGGCATACTTGAGCTGCTGATCGGTCAGTGGTCGGTGCATCCAGTCAGTCCGGGTCTCTTTCCCATGCTGAATCGTTCGGTTCAGGACCCGGGCGACGAGATTCGTATGAGAGATCGGAAACCCACGGGAACGCAGGCCTTCCGCAATCTGGACATCGACCAGTTTCCGAGGACGCGCATTGACCGCATGGTGGCAGAAGCGAATTTCTTCCCGTCCGCCATGGACCACAATGGTGGTCTGGTTGTCCGTCATGATCTCCCACCAGGGAGACAAATCGCGAACTTCAAAGGGATCGACACTGACCGCTTCCCCATCCGGCAATGCAAATTGAAGCAGACAGAGTCGCGGACGGAAAAAAGACTCGGAAACAAATTCCGTATCAAATGCAACGATGCCCCCGGAGCGAATTCGGTGGCACAACTGTTCAAATTGAGTTGAATTGACGATTAAAGTCACGGGCGAAAACTGATCAGCATGGGAATAAACGGGAGCAAGCGACGGTGTGCCCCCTTTCTCGCGGAACAATGGTAGAAAAAGACAGCGCCGCTCCCCTCATGGAAATATTTTTCGCCAA
>CALLWY010000054.1 GCA_938015865.1 uncultured Planctomicrobium sp. | reverse complement strand
GTGGAAGAAAAAAATGACCTGGCGGAAACCCAGCCTGAAAAACTGAAAGAACTACTGGCCCGATATGACGAACTCGAAAAGCAGGTGGTCCCGGCAAGTCGAAGCGACCCCAATCCGGAGGACTTTCAACCACCCCGTATCTGGGGAGAATGAAAGATCAGTAATTGGAAACGCATGGTTCTCTTCCACTCTCGTTCAGATTCACGAGTCTCGCACAGATCGTCTGATTTGACGAAACTGGAACAGGGTTTCACCCGCTTCCCGTCGTCGGCGATCAGGTTCTGCTATGACTCGTCGAACGACTGCATCTTCTGTGCAGTCGTTCGTCATGACGATTGGCCTGCGTACTTTTCTGCGACTGATTCGGGACTCAACTGCAGAAGCACAAGGAAAACCCCTTAGTTTACAGCACTTGAACTGAAAGGATGTCGTCCGTTGAGATTCGCAGAATTGATTTAAGGTAATCACGCTTCGAAAGTCGTCATGTAACTGAGTCGGGATGGTCTGTGGATCGCGAAGGGGGGAGTGGCAATCGGTCGAAATTCTCCAGCGCATCACGAAGGCTGTTCTGCAGATGTTCCTCCATTTTCAATCGCGCCTCCGGGATGTCCTGTATCTGCAGCGCCCGCAGGATTGCTGCATGAGAATGAAGGACCGCTCTGAGGTGCTTTTCGTCACGGCGATGGCTTTGGTCGCCAAATCCTCGGTTGCGCATCTGAACATCGAGAAAGATCTTGATCGCAGTCTGATTATCGGCAGCCTCGAATATAACGAGGTGAAATGCCATATCTGCCTCAAGAAAACTGCGGAGCGGAGTCCCTTGAAGAGTTGGCTTTCCCGACTCAAGAAACTCGACAAAAATTCCGTGCATCCGCTGGTAATGCTGTGACAGCTGGTCAATCTGTTCGTGCGTCAGCCGTGGTCCTCCTCGAAGAATCGCCCGGTCCTCAAGGGCCATGCGGACATCATAAATTTCCGCAATCTCCCGACGCCCAGGTCGCGAGACGTAAGTTCCACTCTGAGGAATCTGGTATAGCAGTCCTTCCGATTGCAATTGACGAATTGCCTCCCGGACAGGAGTCCTGCTGACGCCAAGCAGGTTTGCCAGCTTCGATTCGGAGACCTTCATCCCCGCCGAAAGTTTCGATTCCCGGATCATCTCTCGGATTTTTTCATAGGCAAACTGGCTTAGAACGACGTTTGACATAATCAGGGGCGAATCTCTGGAGGTCTGTATCTTGGCGGCCAGAAGTTCTGAAGGATACCAGTTCTCCGTTGAAGCTGCGAGTATTCAACGCACAGCCAAGGGCGTCTTCTTTCATTGTTGTCCCGTGTTTTTTCGGGGCATTTTGTCTGGTAAAGAAAAATTCAGGCAGAACAGTTGCATCAATGTTGATGTAAGTGTACAAACTGGTATGCCAGTTTTGTGGTGTGCTCATTTCAATTCGATTCTTGAATCAGTCGTCCCGGCGGCAGCGTACCTGGTGTGTCCGTGCGGGCCATTGTCGCTTCTTTTTCTTGTCCTGATTTCTGGCTATCACTTCTTGTGCAACAGGAGTTGGTATGACTGTCACTTCTCCCCGCCGCTGCGGATTTACGCTGATTGAACTTCTTGTTGTGATTGCAATTATCGCCGTTCTGATCGCATTGCTGTTGCCAGCGGTGCAACAGGCCCGGGAATCTGCCCGACGCAGCCAGTGCAAAAACAATCTCAAACAAATGGGGCTGGCGGTCCACAATTATCACGATGTGCACAACCAATTTCCCCCGGGGGGCATCGATGGTGGAGGACGAAACAAGGCAACTCACTGGGTCTTTATTCTCCCCTACATGGAACAGGGATCGCTCTACAACCAGTTTCGGTTCGAGGTCGACATGTCCGATCCGGTGAATTACGACGCCAAGGCGACGCCGGTTGCCTCTTATTTTTGTCCATCTTTTCCCCGCACGCAGAGAGCAGTCATCACTAATCCTCCCGACCACAACTACGATGGTGCAAGAAACGACTATGCGTTTAATCACGGAGTGGGCCATTGCCACAGTGCCAGCGCAGCACACATGACAGGGGTTGCCAATCTGAATTCGTCATTGGGCGTTCAGCACATCACAGATGGGACATCAAATGTGATCCTGATTGGAGAAAAGCGGACGACACAGCGGCGAGACAATCCCGGAACGACCGACTGGGACCCTGACGGTCCGTACTGGCGATGGGGAGGATTTGGGGGTCGCCTGACAGTTTATCCGATGAATCAGGACGTTCTTCCCACGTTTAATAACAACAATGCCAACTTCGGAAGTCCCCACACAGGAGGCTGTCAATTTGTGTTATGCGATGGTTCCGTCCGTTTTATCAATGAAAACATCGACATGACAACGTACAAAAACATTGGGCAGAGGAATGACAAGAATCCGGTCGAATTCTGAGCGATAAGGCCGTATGGGATGGACCATCTCTCCTCTAGGTCATCCCGTTAATTCTCCCGGATTGGAGTAAATGAGAGATTTGTCCCCTCCAGCTGACCTGAGGCCCATTAGTCGGTCTCCTTAGAAGGATTTTACTCATGCTCTGTGCCCCATGGTCGAGTTTCCCCAGCTATCGAATCCGGAACAATAAAACTCATGAGATAACACGGCAGATCAGGGCGTTTACGCTCATCGAACTTCTCGTCGTTATTGCAATCATTGCAGTGTTGATTGCACTTCTTCTTCCAGCGGTACAGCAGGCTCGAGAGGCCGCCAGGCGCAGTCAGTGCAAAAACAATCTCAAACAAATCGGATTGGCGATGCACAACTATGTCGATACGCACGGATATTTCCCCTGCGGTTCTTTTGAAGCCAAGACTGTGAATGCATGGCCAATGCTTCTTCCGTATGTCGACCAGGGAAATGTCTACAATCAATGGGACTTTAATGTTACCGGTGACCACGCCAACAATTCAGATGTTCGCCGCGTGGTGATTTCAACGTATCTTTGTCCTTCAAACGATCGAGTCTCCAAAATTTCTGGAGACTCAGGGGGCGGATCGCGCAGCGACTATGCGACGAATAACGGGACCATTTATATTCATACCAAGAAGCCCGAAGAGTGGACGGGTGTCTCCAACTTTAACTCGAGCATTGGCTTGAGACACATTACGGATGGAACATCCAATGTCTTTTTAGTTGGTGAAAAGCGAACTCAGGGAACAACGCCAGAGTGGTCCAGTGCGCAATTTGCTGATGGTCCTTACTGGAGATGGGGGATCTATGGTGGTCGGCTGGTCAAGCTCCCCCTCAACGAGACAACGACAACAGGCAAGAATGACGATAACGGGAATTTCGGGAGCACTCATGTTGGTGGTGCTCACTTCGTCATGTGCGATGGGTCTGTTCATTTTATTAGCGATAATATACATCTGCCTACATATCAGAACATCGGGCATCGCAACGACGGGAATCCAGTAGTCTTTTAAACAAACATGCCGGGCCATGGCAGTACAGCTTGCACGTAGTTTTTCCGCTGAATGCAAGCGACGTGGGTCATGATCCGCACAATGCTTGAGGTCGACTGATGACAGACTTTGCTCATATGATCTCGCTGATGGCAAAACAGACCGCCACCATCGCAGCTTGCATTTTCATTTTCGGGTGTGGGGGAAATACTGGTCCAGCAATGGGGACGGTCCATGGACGAGTCACACTGGACGGCAGCCCGCTTGGTAATGCCATGGTCGTGTTCACTCCAGAACACGGACGTCCGGCAAATTCAATGACGAATGAGAATGGAGAATACTCGCTGGTGTATTCTCAGTCCGCCAAAGGAGCTGCTGTGGGCCAGTATACTGTGCAGATTACGACTGGACGGGAAGAAGGTTATGCCGAAGGGGTTAAGGTCTCTGATGCCGTCAAGGAAGTTGTTCCAGATAAATATAACTCAAAGTCGGAATTGAAGGTTGAGGTCAAGGCGGGCGATAACGTGCATAATTTTGACTTGCAGTCGAAATGACATGAAGGCAGCTCGTTAGCCAAGTAATCGATGAAGCGGGAGTCTTGTAGCGACGGATTGATCCCCCTCATCTGCTTGACGTGAACCTGGAATTATTTGCAAAAGTCAGTACGCAGGATTTAGAAAGCAATCGCTTCGATGAGATTCCCTCTTTTGGTGGCTGCACTGAGGTCAATCAGGTCACATTTCCGGCATTTCTGTTCTGTAGCCATTTTTCTGACGCTGACAGCAGCCACAGCTGTCGGGGCTGATGATGCAAAAGGGGGCCCGGATACTTCGATTCAGGAGATGTCTCTGGAAACGCCCGTGCTCCTGATCAATCCATTGCCGAAGTACGCACATCACAATCGTGATTACGGAATGACAATTGGAATTGAACGGACTCCTAACGGACGACTATGGGTCTGCTATGTCGGTGGAGGAGACAGCGATAAAGGTTATTTTATTCTCTGCACCAGCGATGATGATGGGAAATCCTGGAGTGAACCAAGACTGGTGATTGATCCGACAGAAGCGCCAAACGGACTCCGCCGACGGGTTCTGGTTGGGGCTCTTTGGAGTGATCCATCAGGACGGCTGTGGCTCTTCTTTGATCAGTCGATGGGTTATTACGATGGCCGTGCCGGAGATTGGGCGATTGTCTGCGAGAATCCGGATGCAGATGTTCCAGTCTGGTCGACACCGACCCGTATCTGGCATGGAGCAACACTGAATAAGCCCATCGTTCGATCAACTAGCGAGTGGTTACTTCCAATTTCGCTTTGGCAGCGAAAGATGATTAATCCTGCCGAGCTGCGAGGCTGGCACAAAGACCTTGATGCTGATCGGAAAGCGTGGGTCTTTGCCTCTTCTGACGAAGGAAAGAGCTGGGAGAAGCGGGGAGGCGTCGTTTTCCCGGGCCATAGCTTTGACGAGCACATGCTGATTGAGCGTAGAGACGGTTCGCTCTGGATGCTGGCCCGGACAGAAAATGGGATTGCAGAATCAACATCAGTAGATGGGGGGCGAACGTGGAGCACTCCTTCAATTTTCATGCCGCACGTTGTCTCCCGATTCTTCATTCGTCGGCTTGCATCCGGGAATCTTGTGCTGGTGCGTCATGGCCGTCCCGACGAGCGGACTAAAGTTCGATCTCACCTGACTGCTTATCTGTCCGAAGACGATGGAAAGACGTGGACGGGAGGTCTGATGCTGGATGAACGAACGGGCGTCTCTTACCCGGATGGGTTTCAGGATCCGCGTGGATTTATCTACGTTTCGTATGATCGAAATCGTTCCCAGGATGGAGAGATCCTTTTCGCAAAGTTTACGGAGAAGGACATCCTCGCCGGGGAGCTCGTCACTCCAGAGTCAAGCCTCAAGAATATGATCACCAGAATTCCGGATCACCTTCGAAAATCAGGGAAATAGTTCCCAGTCGGGTCGCATAGAGGAACGCATCGACAGTTTATTAAGGGCAAACTCTTGGTTCTCATTCAATACGACTGTTCGACCCTGACTCAAAGTCTCTTTCGCTGCATCTGCTGTTTCCTGTTGATTCTCGCAGGGACAATAGCACGTTCGATCGCAGGGCCAGAATCTGGAGAAGACATTGGACCGGAGATCGTCTATTTCGGAACAGACTGTCGCGTGGAGCGACTTCAGTCTGGTATCAGATTATTCTCGGATCGAAACTATACATTAAAAGAACTTCCGACGTTTTTGGAGGGACGCCATTTTCTCCGTGGAAGCATCGAAGGAATCCGCTTTCAGGTGACTCAACCTGGCGAGCTGTTCATTCTCATCCCTGTAAAAGAACATCCCCGAACCCATTTTCAGGGTGAGATTCTGGAACAGGCTGGATATCGACCAGTTGCCAATCCTTCGAGCATCTGGCTCTTTGGCCCCGATCCAGCAGAACGTGCAGTGATCTATCGAAAACACGTTCAGGCGGGTGAACGTCTTTCACTTGGGAAGTTTGCGATTCTGGTGGGAGTACGCTCCGCTCGAAAGTGGGCCGATCAGCCTTGGACCGAGAATCGTGGAGAAGTTCTCGAAAACGGAATCGTCCTGCCGGAGGTCTGGCCACCTCAGAATCGAGATCCCGCATCAGATGAACCGATGCCTGTCCCTTATTTGATGCACCCTCCCAAGGTCATCCCGATCGACCGCGGTCGGCAATTGTTTGTTGATGATTTTCTCATTGAAAGCACAAATCTGAAGCGAGTTTATCATCGGGCAAAGAAGTACGGTCACAATCCTGTTTTCAAACCTGAAACGGTGTATGAGCTCTCTGTCTCGCCGCAGGGGAAAAATGATCATCCTGCAGTCTGTTACCTGGGGCATGGAGGAGTCTTCTACGATCCTGACTCAAAACTGTTTCGAATGTATTACACCGCAGGGTGGCGTGGCGGGCTCGCGCTAGCGACGAGTCCGGACATGGTTCACTGGACTCGCCCAGAGCTTGGTCTGGCAGGAGGAAATCTGCTGTTACCCCCCGGTTTGGACCCTCGGGAAGGGCCATTGCAGACTGCGGGCTCTGACAACTGTGTCTGGTACGACATCAATGCCCCACAATCAGAGCGAATCAAGTATCTTGCCTGTTGGGATCATGGCAAGAAAGGGCTGCGCCCGAACTCCTATACACATCGCTTGAATGTTTCAGATGGCGTACGCTGGTCCGCAGGGGCCAACACTGGTCGGGCTGGAGATTATTGTTCATTCTTCTGGAACCCATTTCGTAATGTTTGGGTTTTCAGTATTAAACGCGATGGACCACGCGGTCGTTCGCGATACTACTCTGAGAACCCTAACTTTCTGGCGGGTGCCGACTGGTCCAATTCTGTGTACTGGACGAATGCAGACCGATTGGACAGGCCGGAGCCGGAAGGACGATACCCAGGTGCAGGGGAGCCGACTCAACTTTACAGCCTCAACGCCGTCGCATACGAAAGCCTTCTTGTTGGAATGCATTACATTCATCGAGGTCCCAATAACAAAGTTTGCAACGAAGGAGACTTTCCAAAATTAACGGATCTGGAATTAGGATTCAGCAGAGATGGATTCCATTGGGACCGCCCGGATCGTTCTGGTTTTCTCGTCGGAGAGCGAACTGAAGGTGCGTGGGACCGTGCCTATTTACATGGGGCCACCGGAGTGTTCACAATTATGGGGGACAAACTGGTCTTTCCCTACACGGCCTACAGCGGGATTTCCCCGAGCGGACTTAAAGGAATGTACACTGGAGGAAGCGTCGGAATTGCGACATTACGCAGGGATGGTTTTGCTTCGATGGAAGCCGGTCCGGAAGGTGGAGAGTTAACCACGCGGCCCGTGAAGTTTTCTGGAAAGTTCCTGTTTGTGAATGCTGCTCTCGCTGGTGGCTCCATGCGTGTGTCAATCCTTGATGAGCATGGGAATGAGATGTCACCGTGGACGGTGGAGAGGTGCCGCCCTGTGACCGGCGACAGCACACTGATGGCGGTCAGCTGGGAAGGGCAAGAGGATCTTTCCGCATTAGCAGGCCAGACTGTGAAATTCCGATTTCATGTGAACAATGGAGCGCTGTATTCCTTCTGGGTGAGTCCAACTGAATTTGGGGCCAGTAATGGTTATCTTGCAGCGGGTGGACCAGGATATCCGGGACTTGTTGACACCGTTGGTCGCAATGCACTGTCCGATCAGCAGCAGACAATTCGAGTCGACTAACTTTTCAGCGGCTCAGCTTTGATTTCATTTCGTTGATTTTTGTGTTGTCAACATTGACGGACGGATATTGGACCAGATGAAGTTTCTTAATCGACTGACAAGTCTGTATCCGGTCTGGCTGATCCTGATCTCTGTAGTCGCGTTTCTACAACCAGATCTGCTGTCCTGGTATCGAGGAAATTGGATTTCTGCGTCCCTCATGCTCGTCATGCTTTCGATGGGATTTACATTGACGGTGGATGATTTCAAGCGGATTACCCTCATCCCCGGCTGCGTCGCCTTCGGATTCGGAGCGCAATACACCATCATGCCGTTTGGTGCATGGATCATCGCTCGTGCTATGAACCTGCCACCGGACTTCGCTGTTGGCCTGATTCTGGTGGGAAGCTGCCCGGGGGGAACAGCATCGAATGTTGTGACCTATCTGGCTCGGGGTGACCTTCCCTTGTCAGTCGTGCTAACGATGGTTTCAACGCTATTGGCATTCATAATGACTCCATTAATGTGCAAGTTTCTCGCCGGTCAGATTGTCGAAGTCAATGCGCTAGCACTGTGTTTGTCGACCCTTCAGGTCGTCGTGCTTCCTGTCGTGGTAGGAATCCTGTGTAAGTGGGCATTTCCCAAAGCTGTCGATTGCATTGTTGTCATTTGCCCATTCGTTTCCGTGCTGGCGATCTGTATGATCACCGGTGGAATCGTCGCAGGAAGTGCATCGACTCTGGCTCAGAGCGCAGTGCAACTGACGGTTGCAGCATCATCACTTCACCTGCTGGGCTTCTGCGTCGGCTATTTCCTGACCAGGCAGTCCGGGTTCTCCGAAACAGCGTCACGGACTGTTTCAATTGAAGTCGGAATGCAAAATGGCGGATTGGCGGCGACACTGGCGCAGAACTTTCCATTGAATCCGTATGCAGCGGTTCCTGCCGTGTTCAGTGCTCTTCTCCAGAATCTTCTTGGCAGCCTTCTCGCTGCATGGTGGCGGGCTCGACCTGTCCCGGATTCGATTTCTGAGCCAGTTCATTCTTCTGCGGAAGGGGGGCTGAAATGATTGCTCCGGAAGAGTCCGGCACGGTATTGGCCGCTGGGCGTCAAGGCATTTACTATTGGAAGTGCGACCGTCCGTCTGCATTTCACGGCATACGGGCGGACCGAAATACAGATGGGATCGACGCGCAGTTGCGATCAGCGATTCAACCACTCTTTCCGGGACTTCCGATCCAGTTACGAGATGGGGGAGGTCAGGGAAATCACCTTACGTGGATTGCGGAAATTTCCGGTCAGAAGTTTTTTGTTCGAGTCGAGAATGGACCGGAGAAAGATGGTCAGTTGGAAGTCGAAACGTATGTGATGAATCGTGTCCGCCAGTGTGGTGTCCGAACTCCTCGCGTACATCACGTCGATACAGAGCGTCGAACGGTTCCGTTTGCATGGCAGTTAATGGACCTTATTGAATGTAGCGATCTGAACTATTTCCATAAGCAGGGAAAACTGGATGCAGTCGAAATAGCCTTTGAAATTGGCCAGGCCATTGCTCGATGGCAGTCCGTGGACGTGACAGGATTCGGACATTTCGATCCCCGAGTCCTGCGAGCCTCTGGGAAGCTACAGGGATTTCATTCCACCTACCCGGACTATTTCCTGCTCAACTGGGATCGTCATCTCCGCTTTCTCGTTAAGGCACAATTCCTCAGTAAAGATGAAGCCGGATGGATTGACAAGGTTGTGACTGAACACAGAGAACTCCTTGAGCTCACGAAAGGGTGTCTGGTTCATAAGGATCTGGCGTTCTGGAATATCCTCGGTGATGCCCGCGGCGTCGTAGCGTATATCGACTGGGATGATGCGGTTTCCGCTGATGAAGCTGATGATCTCTCACTGCTGGGGTGTTTTCACGATGGGGCCGTTATCGCAAGAGCGACGCAAGGATATCAATCCATTGCTCCGCTTCCGGAGGAATTTACTGGCCGGTTCTGGTTGCATATGATCCGCAATATGGTTGTGAAATCAGTGATTCGCGCCGGAGCTGGCTATTTTCAACGAAGCGACAGTTTTTATTTAATTAGTCCGGGATCAACCGGTGAATCGTTCGCACAGCAGACTCGAACAAGGCTGTTTCGAGCTGTGGAAGGTTTACTGACTCTGGATGCACCGGAAAATTTATGAGTATGACCACATTGAGCATCCCACCTGGCACATTTCAATTGGGAACATGGATTTCATCCGGGGCTCCTGTCGTGACGGAAATCGCTGCAGACGCAGGATTTGATTGGCTCCTTCTGGACCTGGAGCACGGCAACGGAACCGAAGCAGACATTCCGAATCAACTCAGAGCCTGTCGAGGAAGCTCAGCTAAACCGGTGGTGAGAGTGGGATCTCCTGATGCTGCCCTGATCGGGCGGGTTCTGGACTGGGGGGCAGCTGGAATCATGGTTCCTCATGTCGATTCTCCACATGAAGCGGCCGCCTGTGTTGATGCGATGAGATATCCTCCGAAAGGACATCGGGGAGTCTCACGATCTGTACGTGCATACGGATATGGCCAGAAACCGTTCCCTTCAGATAGTGAAAAAACCAACATATTTCTCGCACAAATTGAAACATTTGAAGCTGTTCAGCAAGCTGAGGAGATCGCCACAGTCGACGGGGTGGACGTCCTGTTTGTTGGTCCATCAGATCTGCAGTTCAATTTGTCCACACGGCCGTCTCCTGCACCGTTGAACTATCTTGAATGCATTCAGCACGTCGCAGCTGCGGCCCGATCTGCGGGGAAAAGTTCAGGAATTCTCGTTCGTGACGTGAACGACATTGATTCACTTCGCGAAATGGGTTTTCAGTGGTTAGCAATAGACTCCGATCTGGGATTGCTTCGATCGGGATATCAGAAATGCATCGCAATGATAAAAAGGAATCAATCGATTTCAGCGAAAGGGTCCTGTTAGTGCGTTTCTGAAGTGAACTTTCCGTTCTCTCAGGTTTATTGCTGTAACACATGGTCTTCCACTTCAGGGCTGCGTTTTTTGTTCCTCATCACTTCAATTTGGCTTGTTGCTGTTTAGAGCCTGTTGTCGCAGGATTTGCAGTAGTTCGCAGGGAAGCGTCGCTCGGATACACTCCGTAACGCGATAATCCATTGGCTGTTCCTCAAAGAGAATGAACTTGGGCAAGCACTCATTCTTGATCTTCCCTCGTGCTACTTTGGGGCAATTTGTTGGTTTGCCGACTGTGAGATTTCAACGCCTCCATGAATTCTCTGCCGAACTTGGTGTTCAGAGACAATCCATGGCGAGGTAAGGAGACTCAAAAATACGAGGTATTTGAAGCGATCGACAAGTGTGATGCTTGTGTGTCCCCGCGATGGAACTGTGGGGCGTCGTTCAGTTCTCTTCGTTGATAAGGTCTGCAGGGATCTCATGTACGTCGGCCTGGCGCAGCGTTTGTTCGATCTCAAGCAATTTGTGAAGCTGCTCAGGTGCCGATTCTGCCATGTTCAACGTTTCGCTCGGGTCCGACCGGACATGGTAGAGCTGTGGATTTCGGCCATTATTGTATGTGATGAGTTTCCAGCCTTCATAAAGGACGATGCGTCCCCCCGGATGGGGAATGTAAATGGGACGGCTGGGGAGAGTTTCCGCCTCACCGGACAACAGAGGCCAGAGATTCATCCCGTCCAGCTGAAGTCCTTCAGGCGGTGTCCAGCCTGCCAGATGAGTCAGTGTGGGCATCCAGTCGACCGCATGGAGAGACTCTTCAATTTTTCCGGGTTTCAGGCGTGCAGGCCAGTTCACGAATGCAGGGACGCGGACACCACCTTCATACAGTTGATTCTTGAACCCCCGGAGTGGGGCATTACTGCTGAGAACGGGGGAGTCCGGGACGTTTCCGACATACGGATTCTTACCACGCTGGAGGCCACCGTTATCGGATGTAAAGACAATTAATGTCCGTTCTCGCTGTCCGGTTTTTTCCAGCGCATCGACGAATGCGCCAACCTTGTCGTCCATCTGGGAGACGAATGCCCCCATGCGCAACATCGCATCGGAACGTTCAGGGTCATCATCGAAGTGTACGCCCGCGTATCGTTGCTTGTAGATCTCAGGGGCGTCGACAGGAATGTGAATGGCATGAAATGGGACGTAGATCAGCCATGGCGTTTTAGCGGAGTGAATCCACTTCAGTACTTCTGCCGCGACCAGCTCCGTTGCATTTCCCTCTTCATGGAACACTTTTCCATCGCGGTGCCATGTGTCCAGATATGGGCCAGGACGGTATTTGTGCGTCCATGGATCGACAGCACCGTTGAGCGAGCCATAGCTATGGTCAAAACCATAGTGATTTGGGCCCCATTCAGGCTTTGACCCCAAGTGCCACTTGCCAGCAATGTGTGTTGTGTAGCCTGCATCCTTGAGTGCTGATGCCAGGGTGATCGTGCCTGGCGGAAAGACTCGGCGATTCGAAGGACTCAGCGCGTGAGGTCCGAACCGGCTGGTCCAGCGTCCCGAAAGTAATGCGGTTCGTGTCGGGGTGCACACAGGCTGTACGTAGTGGCGGTCAAGTTCGATGCCTGTGCGAACCAGCTCATCAAGGTGCGGTGTCTGATAGCGTCCTCCATGCCAGCCGACATCCTTCCACCCAAGGTCGTCCGCCACGATCAAGAGGATATTGGGACGAGATTTTAGCGGCGGTTGATCTGCAGCTTGAAGAATCGGAGTGAACAGACATGCTGTAATGAGACCGAGCCAACGCAACATCCACAACTCCAAGTTTTGTATCAGGAAGAATTCGACAGCTTGCCCGCATTGATTCGTAAAACGGCTTGCCGGGTTTACTTCGAAGATAACTCGATGACTTCAGGTTTCATCCCGCTTCGAGTGACTTCGACTTCGATGCCTGATGTGGCGGGATCAGCATACTTCTGAGGGACCTTCCATTCCCAGACGACCCGGTTGTAATCTGCTGTGGTCGACATTTCGTTCAATACCGGTCCGCCGACCTGCACCTGTGAAATGATTGCGACGCGAAAACGGCCGGCAGGAAGTCCATCGCCTTCACGTAAGGTCCACGCAGTAAAGTTGCCGTCTTTGTCTGTGTAAGCGTTTCCCGGCCGTGCAAAGTCGGACTTAGAGGTTCTGATCGGCTCGAAAACGACGGTTGCATCTGGAGCGGGGTTGCCGTCCAGCAGGATTTTCCCTTTGACCTGATACAGCTTGGGCATGCCGTCATGGCTGCAACTTTGAAGGCCCATTCCGCAGGCAACTGTGGCTATCAACAGCGACAATTGCCAGGTCCGTAAGAACAGCCGCATGAATAATTCCCCTCTCCCAAATTCGATTTCAGCAGAACGATGGACGAAAGCACATTACGATCAGCAGTTGCTTCCTGACACTGTTCGAAAGGGCCGGTCCCGATTTACCTCATATATTGACTCTCTTTGCCTCGCAGTTTGGAGTCCTGAATCAATTGAGAGATATCTTTTGCGGTTACCGGGAAGGAGTATTGCCCTTTAGAACTCGCCGATGACGAAGCCGTCGTTGATATGCACAAGATTCTGCCAGACGTACCCCTCTCCGGGCTCTGCTGCTGCCGGAAGATTTGCGGGATTGGGATTGGAAGCGATAGCGTTGCTGAGGAAGCGTACCGAACCATCCCCCATCAGCACCTGGGCACCACCAATATGGTTGCTGGCAACAACAACCCGGGTCACCCAGTCTGGACTGGTGTTCTCACGGTAACACTGGTTGGGGCCAATCCCCGTCGGCGTAGCAACAGGAGGGCGAAAGGGAGTGTTGATTTCATTACGGGCATTGAAGATTGATGCTGCAACTCCACCGCAGTAATAGCCGGCAGCCCATGTCGCTCCTACCTGCAAAATCGGGCCAGATGAGTTGAGGGTGCGTTCTGCGACGATGACGCAGTTCGAAGTGCCATCGGTCAGGTCGCGAATCCGACGAAGTTTCTGGGCGAGTATTTCCTGACTTCCGGGATAATTGCTGGTGGCCAGATACTGAAAGAACGGGTTGTTTTTCTCGCCGATACTCGACGGGCACAGATAGATAGGAATCGACATGGAAGCTGCCTTTTGGGGCGTTCCATCGGCAGCATTGCGGAAATCGTCTCCCGTAACCGTAGACAGATCCCTCAATGTTCCCAATTGCAGTTGTTCGTAAATCGCCGTCTGTTCGAGGTAGGGCAGGAGGCGGGCACTCCAGGCGACCGTTCTTGGGACAGAACTCCCATTGTTGTCAGGAGTGTGACCAAGTGGGAACGAGATATACACATCATGGTAGTTGTGAAGGGCCAGTCCGATTTGCTTGAGATTGTTCTTGCACTGGGACCGTCGGGCTGATTCCCGTGCCTGCTGCACAGCTGGAAGAAGCAACGCGATGAGGACGGCAATAATGGCAATGACCACCAGTAACTCGATCAGCGTAAATCCTCGGCGCAAGGAACGTTGCATGGCTGCATGCCTTTCCGGAAGTGAAAAACGCAAAGTGAAAGGATGTACAGAAGGGAGGATTTTCTGTGTTTCCGTTCGAATCAGGATGTGACCTTGTGAGACCTGCTGAACCCAATGGCGAAGACTGCCGGTTTCACGGTCCCCACGATGCCTCGGTTGTTGACGGCACCGGGCAGAATCCATCGAGTCCGGGACTTCACTGCCATCTGAAGAACAGGGTCTGATATCATTTCCCGCAAACAAATCAGAATTCCCCTATCAAGATTTTCTTTTTCCCAGTTTTTTTGAAATTCGTAAGCAGAATTTCCAGAGGTTCATTTTTCTAAAACGAGGCTTGCGATCGAATTTGTCCGGGGAATTTCACGAGACTGTTGGGAATATGGTGAGGCCATAATTCAGTTTGAACCATGAGGGTTCCCTGCGGAGTTTCCGCGAACGGGAGGAATTTGTGTCGGGCGATCGTAGTGGGCAGCCAACATCCCTGTTTGTAGAACTGGTGGTGCGGCACCAGCATGACGTCAATCGTTTCATCAGAATCCTGGGACTCAAAGGGGAGGATGCTGACGAAGTCCTTCAGCAGACAATGGTCAAAGTCTGGGAAAAGTGGGACGAGTACGACCCCGATCGCGACTTTCTCCCATGGATTCTCAAGTTCGCACACCTGGAAGTGCTGAAGTTTCGTCAGAGACGCACGCAAGAACGCCTGATCTTCAATGATGAAGTGCTACAGGCAATTGCGATGGAATCAATCCAGAACCCGGCGCTGTATGAAGCGAAGCTGGAAGTGTTACGAGGCTGTCTTCAGCGCCTGAGGCGATGGGATTATGAACTGGTACTGGCAAAATATGGGAGGGGACTCTCAGCGACGGAATTAGCAGCCCAGGCATCGACAACAACGAAGGCAATTTATCGAAAGCTCGACCGAATCCGCATGGCGCTGACCGAGTGCATGCGAGCTGGCATGGTGCGGTCCGATCCATGAACATCAGTCGGAAATGGTTCTGGTTGATCAAAGCAATTGAAGATCATGAAACCTGACTTTCAAAACTCGGACGTGTTTCAGATGGGTGAGGAATCGCTCTTCAGCCGTCTGCAGGCGGGAGAACTTCCATTCGAAGAACAGGCGATTGTCGAGAAGCGCCTGCGAGACGACAGTGAATTTCGCAAGGCATATCTTCGCTGGTCAATCCTTGATACCGATCTACGCACCATTTGCAGAGAAGACCTGCTCGAGACGTCGACTCGGAGTCAAAAACAACGACAACTCAGTTCGCTCATCCCCTGGCTGGTCGCTGCAGCGACAATCTTTATCTCCGTCCTTGTCTGGGTGAAGATGCTCCGTTCTGACCGGACAGCCCCAGACACAGACACAACTGCAGAAAAATCGATCATCCCCGAGGAGTCAGCGACACCTGTCAGCGCAGCAATTCCGCATAGTGAGAACGGGAGCGTGGCTATCATCGTTTCAGCTGATGGGGGCGATACCGGGCTGAGCGCAGGTCAGCGTCTGGCGCCGGGCACGGTGAAACTGAAACAGGGAAATCTTCTGATTGCATTCCTTGGCGGAGCCCGAATGTTGCTCGAAGGCCCTGCGGAACTGGTTCTGCAGTCAAGCAGCAGTGCTCGACTGGTACAGGGCAAGGCGGCGGTCCGAGATTCCAGTTCCGGGAAGCCTTTTCGACTGGATGTGCCCGATGGAGCGCTCGTTGACCTGGGGACAGAGTTTGCCGTGATGACTGACCGATATGGGCACAGCTTCGTCAAGGTTCAGGAGGGAGAAGTTTCCGTCTCTGTGATCGGAGGTGATGGAACGACGTTCAGTGACGTGGTGGGGGCAAACTCAACTCGCAGTCTGGTTCCCCGCTCCCAGTTTCCATTGCAGGAAGAGGACAGAGATGTTTCATTCTCCCGTGTCCCATCGGTTCCCTTGACATCACTGAATATCAATAGTGCGTATGTGAACTCGGTACGAAATTCTCAGCCGCTGATTTACTGGCGATTCGAAGATCTCGACGAGGATGGAATGGTTCCCGACGAAGGAAGCCTGAGGTGTCGAGGCAAGGTTCTTAATCGGGCCAGTCCGGAGTGCCTTCAGATCCGGGACGGTCACTTGGAACTTTTGGGAGCACAAAGAGCCCGGCGAATTGAATCCGAAAGATCACTTCCGGGAATCAGTAGTGAAGAATTGTCATTGGAGCTATGGGTACAGACTGCTGAGGTCAGTTGGCAGATGATGTGCGGAATGCTGATTCCGAATGCGCCACAGGAACAGCGGAGTGCTGTTGTGCTGGAGTTGTCCAATCAATTGGGGATTGTCCCAAGTCCGATGGCGTTTCGGGCAGTTTCGCGGATGCCTGCCGAACGGACAGGAGGCTACAACCTGTTTGGGAAAGATCTCTGGATGCCGGGAGGATGGCACTATGTCGTCTTTACCCGTGGTAATGGTGTCTCGCGGCTCTATATCGATGGGAAGCTGGTCGATGAATCATCTGTCCCAACGACGCGAGACAATGCTGATTACCATCTGGTACTGGGGCAGTTGCATACGATCGATGGAGTTCCCGGTCACGTACTCATCCGTCAGTTTGTGGGAGCGATGGATGAATTTGCTCTTTATGATCAGGTGCTGCCAGCTGAAACGATCGCAGAGCGATATCGTCTTGTCAGGCCATAAACCACTTTCTCGACCTTCAGCTCGTACATCGAAGTTGTGTTGAAAGGGAAGAAAACCGGCGACCGCTGGATCACGTTAGTATCTTGCCTGCACCCCGACAGAATGAATATGGTCCGACTTCAACTTCCAAAGAGAATTCGGTCTTCGGTCCCGGGTGACTCGCGTCCCCGTCTGGGAGCTTCAGTGGGGGCTCAGAGCTCCCATCGGATGTCCTCAGGGTGCTGACTTTTCATCGACACTGCGGTTCAATTCAGTGGATACGGATTCGGAAGACAGCGGCCGGAATTCCTGAAGCATTGCGTGTCAGTTCAATTCGAAGGCGTCGTGTCGTCACGGGAGTTTCGAACGCGAAGGTGACTCGCGTTTGATGATTCTCCTCAATTTCCCCGAGGCATCGTCCCTCTTCATCAAACAAAGAGATCTTTGGAACACAAAAAGGCATCACTCGTTCCGGATTTCGCATCAAAACTGATTCAAGTGGGTGATCAAAGTCGTTGTCGACGCAGACGACAACCGAGCGGATCGACTGGCGACTTGACCAGTTGAACTCGAGCCAGGGGGATTCATCATCCCAGTCAGCGATCCAGCAATTTGCTGACTGAGTTGGACGCTCAGGTCCGAAGGTCACTCGTTCCGGACCAAAAAGAGCAATTGGCGGACTAAACGTGACCGCCAGATTTTTCCCCTTCGGCCGCCGTTCTGGAAGCCAGAACTCAAATTGATCCAACCCCAGCCCCGGTGGCGGTGACTGCCGGGCGTGAGTTGCAACTTTTGAGTTGGCCCGATGGCTGAGAGACAGGACTCCAGAGAGACGTGAATCACTCAATTGCACCTGAATGTCAGCAGTGCCAAACAGGCAGACAGTGACATAAGTCTCTTTCTCGAACCGGATGGGGAATTCCAATTCAACATCCTCAAATGGGGCATCGACATCAGCCCCAGATTCCTGAATGAACTCTTCTCCACTTAAAGCCCGCCCCTTTGATGAATTTGCGACCGGCATTGCCGATGGATGCACAATTTTCTCTGACTTCGCAAGAATAACATCCGGCGTGAAACTTTCGTCGCGAGTGCAGACGCGAAGTTCGGCACGGAGTGTTGTTGGATTATGAGTCCGCACTCTGAATGTCAGTCGAGGCATCTCGCCGGCAGGGACGGGAAAGAGCATCCCACGAGGGATTGAGAGGTCAACCCATTCATTCCCCGGTGGAAGTTCCTGGAGACTGAGCGAACTGCTGGCAGTGACCGATGCGATTCCTGAGAGATCGTCATTGTCCGTCACCTGAATTCCGGGAATATGGTGGCCAATTCTGGAAAGATGCCGTTGCAGGTCTGCCATCGCATCCGCGGTCAGTAGTTCTCGGGGGAGACACTCCCTCGCCCGACAACGGGCTGCTGCCATCCCGACTGCCTGTCCACCTAAAGCACACGTCGCCATCACTCGAGTTGATCCGAACGCGACATGTGTTGCGCTGATCAGTCGCCCCGCGAGAAAGAGGTTCGAGATATTTCTGCTGTAGTAGCATCGATAAGGAATCTGATAGATCCCTTTGCTGTGATATTGCTGGCAGCCAGGTAAATTCGAGTAGATCCCATCAGCGGGATGTAGGTCGATTGCCCAGCCTCCATAAGCAATTGCGTCAGGATGCTCCCGCTGCTCAACAATATCTCGCTGAGAGAGCATGTAATCCCCCTCAAAGCGGCGGCTTTCACGCTTCCCGGGAATCTGTCCGACCCACTCCAGTGTCAGGGTTTCTGCTTCCGGAAACTGGCCCGAGTTCTTGATGTGATCCCAGACACCATAGATGATTTTCCAGAGTTCCCACTTGATCTCTTCAGAGTCATGGATCGTATCCAGACGGCCGCCGAACTCAATCCACCACAGCTGGCATCCTTGTTCGTTTGTATTGAAGGCACGCCAGCGGGGAATCTGGGTAATATCTTTCAAAGCGAACTTCGGCGGGAAAAATTTCACCGGCCAGCCATGATCACGGGTGTAGAAATACAACGTGTGCCCGAGCAGTTCGCCGTATTCATGACTGGGAGCAAATGGTTCATTGAATTCATCTGCGGCTTCAGCGCCCATTCTGAATGCCGCACCCGCGAGAAATCCAACGATCCCGTCCCCGGATGCATCGCAAAACAGCGGGGCCTTGAGCGAATAGCGTGTGCTGTTCTGACTGCAGAATGCGTTCACTTGCTCGATTTGATCCGGCGACCGCTTCTCAACTTCATACACAGCTGTATTCAGAAGAAGTGTCAGGTTTGGTTCCGAGACTGCCTTCTCCAGCAAAATCGTGTCGAGAATCAGCGGGTTCCCTTCCGGGTTTCGGTACATATTTTCGATGAGAACTTCATCGAGGAAGCCCCCTTCCCGTGCCCAACGATTGTTGTTCCCCATGTGCGCTGTCGCACCGAGGATCCAGAGACGGACCTCGCTGGATGCGTTTCCTCCGAGGACGGGCCGATCCTGAACGAGAATCACGCTGATTCCAGCGCGTGCAGCAGTGACAGCAGCCGACAATCCGGCCATGCCCCCACCCACCACGACGAGATCGGCAGTGAGCTCTTTATGCAAAAGTTGGCGAGACTCGATTGGCGGCGACGTAATCATTCCGAACCCGCTTTGTCAGGTTGATTCAAAAAGTAAGACTGCGCTGTCTTTCGTGCTGTCATTGCTGCGATGCAGATGGCGATCAGGCAAAGTCCCGCTGAGAAGATGGCCAGGACGCAGATTTCGCTGAACGGACCAGACCGGTTCACCCAGATCAGGCCACCAGTCAACAGGCCACTGACCCCGATCGAAATCGCGACCAGATATGCGGGCACTGAGTCGAAGCTGGCGTCC
>CALLWY010000053.1 GCA_938015865.1 uncultured Planctomicrobium sp. | reverse complement strand
TCCCGGCTGCTGAGCCGGAAACCCGGCGCCGGGAAATCCCGGCATTGGCATCCCGGGGTAAGGCATTCCCGGAAACGGTCCAAACGGGGGTTGTTGCGGCATTCCCGCTGGGGCGACCGGTGCCGCAGCTGCGGGAGTTGCTGCAGCGGGTTTCGGTTTTTCGATGTCAGGCGGAGGGACAACGACTTTGGATGCCGGACGAGGGGGAGGTTTGATTCCCATCGCACTCCGTTCAGCGTCTTTCCGGCTGTCGAGGCGGTCATTTTGTTGCTGGGCATCGGATGCCGCCTCAGCTTCTCGAAGTGCCCGAGCATGTTCGATCGGATCAACTTTGAAGAAGTTGATGTTCCTCACTTCTGAAAAGACCTCCTGCATGCTGGCGTGTCGACCTTTGGGGTATTTAGCCAGCATCTTCAGCACCAGCTTTTCTGCTTCCGGCGTGATATTGGAGTCAATATCCGTGGGAGGAGCGGGGTGATCACGCAGGTGCATCTGCAACAGGTTTTGAGGATTGGCAGTTCGGAATGGCGGGGCTCCCGTCAGCATTTCATACAGCATCACTCCCAGGCTGTAGATGTCGACGGATGGGGTGAGAACTTCTTTACGAATCAATTCCGGAGCCAGATAGGTCCGGGTCCCCTGAATCTGAATGCTCGACTTTCGGGCCATCGCATGGATGAGTGGGTTTCCAGCACGGCTCGCCAGCGAGAAGTCAATCAGTCGAACTTCCCCGCCCCGAGTGATCAGGACATTCTCCGGTTTGATGTCCCGGTGTATCCACTTCTTCTCATGCATGTGAGCGAGAGCCTGTGTGAGGCATTCCATGATCCGCTTCGCTTTGGCCTTCACGAGAGCCTTGTCGTTGCGGATTGTGGATTTCACATTCCCACCGCGGAAATACTCCATCACGAAGTAACCGTGCTTGCGGGTGAACTTCACCTCCTGAATCCGGATGATGTTCGGGTGTTCGAGAGATTTTCCGACGCTGGCTTCGTGTTTGAGGTTTTTTCTCGCTTCGGAATCTTTGAACGCTTCCGGAAGAAGGATCTTCATTGCCAGGGACTGAGTCGATCCCCCCTTGCGCACTTCCCAGACCTGCGTTGCATTTCCGGTCGCAATGCAATTAATCAGTTCGTAGTCATCAATGATCTCGGAGTCCGCCACGGTATTGACCTTATTGACTTGGGTTGCCGGAGTTTCCCTGAATCGGGGGCACAGCAGATCCGGATTGATCGCGCACGACCGACGCAATCAATCCGGGCTGCCCATTCATTGATTGGACATCCTTCCGGAACCGGAGGATGCTGTTTCTTTGACGTGAAGCAGGCACGGCAGGGATCGATCCCTGCGACTGACCCCTGCACTGTTCAAGTGTAGACAACCCGGGGGCGGAAATGAAGATGAGAGCTCACTGATCGGGCGGAACGGGACTTATGTCGCTGGTCCCCTGCTCTTTGCTCGGGGGCGGAGAACAGCTTCGCGAAGTCCCATGGCGACGGTTGCAATCAGGCATCCGGCTGCGAACCAGTCTCCCCAGAAGGTGTACAGGCTGGTCCGGGGATCAAGGGGGACATCAGCAACGATGGCACAATTGAGCTGCTTGTGGAATCGGCCGGTGTGCGGGTCTCGCATCGACTCTCGAAGCGGAGCATCAATATCATCCCGGGGGCCCGCATCATAAAACTTCAGTGCTTCCCGGACGACGCCATCGCCGTCAATGACGGCGGAAATCCCGGTGTTTACTGCACGGATCAACGGTGTGCGGGTCTCAATGGCGCGGAATTGGGATGTAATTAAATGCTGGTCCAGTTCGCTGGATCCATGGAACCATCCATCGTTGGTCAGGTTTACGAGAACCTGATTCTGCTGGGCCGAATTGACTCCCCCGGCACGCGCCAGGGTACGAACCAGCTGGGGGACGGTGTCTTCAAAACAGATCAGCGGAATGAAGTCCCAGTCCCGGAACCGAAAGACTTCAGCCTTGGTGCCGCGATCAATGCCAAACTTTCCTCGAAACGGAGTCAGGCTCTGCAGAAAAGGGATGACGTCGCGGAGCGGAATATATTCCCCGAACGGGACCCGATGAATTTTATCATAGCGCCCGGTCAGTCCAATGTCCGGCTGAACAAAGACAGCGGAATTATAAATGGCATAGCTCGCGGGACCTGCAACGAAGGTGCTCGCTCCGATGACCAGCGCGGCCCGGGTCATGTCGGCGAGATCGGTGAGGGCTTTGTCCGACTCTTTCCCCCGCCAGATATGGGCAGGGACTTCGGGAGCAATCGCTTCGAGCATCGCATCCGTGACCCCCTCCTCGACTTCATAAACTCCGTAGGGGAACATCGACTCGGGCCAGACGACCAGATCGGGTGAGTCAGCGACTGTCAGGCCGCTGAGCTGTCGATGCATCAGGAAGATCTCACGGGGATCGTCGGTGTTGTTCTGCACACTCGCAACGAAGTTCCCCTGAATGAGAGCGACACGAGGACCAAGGGGAAAATCCCCCCCGCCCCTGCGGGCCATTCCATATCCTGTGACCGCGACAATGAGGGCTGCAGAAACTCCGACGCCGATGGCCTGTTGCCTCCGCGACCACGTGAACATGCGGTCTTCTTCACCGGGCCAGCAGAGCCCTCGCCTGATCAGCCAGCGTGCCGGCACAAGCTGGGCCAGAGCAACATTGCCGAGCACAATGACGAAGCTGATTCCGTAGACCCCCACCAGATCGGCAATCTGAATTGCATTCACCCAGCGGTACTGAGTGTGCCCGAGGTAGTACCATGCGAATCCAGTGAACAGATACGCGCGAAGATATTCGAGACCGGCGAAGTACACCGGAGCTGCAATGAGCAACGGGATCGGCGACCGATGAATGGTGACCCTGCAAAGCCAGATCCACAGTGGCCAGTAACAGCCCAGATACGCCGAGAGTGCGATCAGCGCCAGATACATGGTCGGATCACCAAGACGCATCCACTGGAGGGTCGCCAGCCAATAAAGAAAACCGACCAGATAGAGTGATCGGTACAGCCACGCGGGGGGATCAGCGGGACGCACCAGACAGAGCAGCGGAACCAGAGCAATCCAGGCAAGGGGGCCCCAGTCCAGCGGAGTAAACGAACTCCACAACAACACCGCACTGGTCAGGGCGATTAGAAAAGTCGAGATCCCTCCGGGCCGCTTCTTCTGGCCTCGTGAAAGAATCGCAGCGACGCGAGAATTCAGCTCACTGGGTTCAGTGGAGTTGCGATCCCCTGTCTGTTCCGTGACCGGTTCCACGTCTGTGTTCATCCCTGATGGTGGTCAATGATTCTTGATCCCTGTCCCTGCCGGGGCGACTCATCGCTGCAGGCTGTCTCCCCACGGAAGGATGTCGATGAATTCTCCCGTGGACCACTCCCCTCCCCCAGCGGGGAGAACGAGGCTACAGTTTGCACGAACTGTTCCCCGAAGATCTGCCGAGCCTGTCCATGATGAAGGGCGAACCAGTAGCTCGGCCCCCCGCACGAAAACCTCTGCCGGGAACCATGTCTGCCGGTCGCTGCGATACCGAAAGGGTTCCGTCAGGCGCCCTTTCCAGAGGACTGGTCTTCCCGATGACATTCCCCGCAGCCGTCGCAGTGCGGTTTTCACGAACAGTTCAAAGCAAACCATACTACTGACCGGATTTCCCGGCAACCCGAAGACGTAGGTGGGGTGATCCCTCTCCCCTTCCCGGTTTTGTTCGTGGCCTGTTTCTGGTCTGGCAACGCCCCGACGCACTCCAAACCAGACCGGCTTTCCCGGTTTAACGGCGACCTTGTGAAAGACCTCCTCGACCCCTGCGGAGCGGAGTTCTTCCGGAACCAGATCTGCTGCTCCGGCAGAGACCCCTCCTGAGAGACAGAGCAGATCACACTCCAGTCCCGCTCGGATCTTGGTTCGAAGATCATCGACCTGATCCCGGGCAATCCCCAGCAGCCGAGGAATGGCCCCCGCCTGCTGAACCTGGGCAGCGAGCATCAGGGAATTGGAGTTCCGAATCTGTCCCGCTTTCGGTGTCTCGTTAATTTCGACCAGCTCGTCTCCCGTTGCCAGAATCCCGACCGTCAGTGGGGGGATCACGAGTGGCTGTGTTTCTCCCAGTTCGGCGAGGAGCGCCAGTTCCTGAGGACGGAGCAAGCTCCCTTTTGTCAGCACGACCTCCCCTGCGTTCATGGAGGTGCCCTGCCGAAGGATATTCAGGCCGACACGGACGGAAGAAGAGGGCTGGATCTGCACAGACCCTTCCCCAACGGTCTGTGTCCATTCTACGGGAACAACTGCTGTCGCCCCGGAAGGAATGGGAGCCCCTGTCATGATCCGAAGTGCTCTCCCCCGGGGGAGACTCGTCGACCAGACCTGCCCGGCGAACAGGTCTCCCACCACTGGAAGGACGGTTTCGCTCCCCTGCACGTCCTCTGCATGAACGGCGTAACCATCCATCATCGACTTGTCGAACGGGGGAGAGTCGGCGGTGCCGATGATCTCCTCGGCGAGAACGCATCCGAGCGACTCCGAAAGCCCCAGACGGACCGGTGATTTGGGCCGAACGCTGTCGTCGATTCGGTCCCAGGCCTGATTCACGGTGAGCATGGGGGCCGACTCTCCTTCTATTGGAGTTTCAGGGACACAGGAGTCAGTACAGGAACGAATGAGACCCCTGTGAGCCGATTCTCGGTCATTCGACGATGATCAGCTGATCCCGTGCTTTTTCAACTTGCTGAAAAAGGTGCTGCGAGGCATGCCGAGTGCCCGGGCCGCTTCAGCCTTGTTGCCGGAACAGCGCGAGAGCGCCTCCAGCAACATGGTCCGCTCCCCGTCGTCGTTCAAAATGGTTTTTCGCCGCAGGGCGAGCTGGTTGATCCGAACTGGAACCCCCTGCCCTGCTTCCCGGGTTGGTTGTCTGGGAGGCTGGGGTTGCGGCAAGCGAGAGATCTTCTGAATCGACAGATCCCGGGCACGGATTGATGGCCCTTCAGAAAGAACGACAGCCCGCTCAATGACGTTTTGAAGTTCGCGGATGTTTCCGGGCCAGTCGTACGACTCCAGAATCTCCAGTGCCTCGTCATCAAACTTCACCACATTCTTGCCGCATTCATCGGCTGCCCGGCGAAGGAAGTGGAGGGCCAGTTCATACAGGTCTTCCCGTCGCTCCCGAAGCGGAGGAAGCGTCACGCTGATGACGTTCAGCCGGTAGAAAAGGTCTTCCCGAAAACGCCCTTCCGCGATGAGCTGTTCGAGATTCCGGTGTGTCGCTGCAACGATTCGCACATCGACGGAAACAGTCTGGTTACTTCCGACCGGTTCAAACTCCCGCTCCTGAAGGACTCGCAGAAGTTTGACCTGAACATCAAGGGAGATGTCTCCAATTTCGTCGAGGAACAGCGTCCCTCCGTGGGCCATCTGGAATCGCCCTTCCTTGTCGGTGCGGGCATCGGTGAACGCCCCTTTGACATGTCCGAAAAGCTCACTTTCCAGAAGAGAGGGAGCCAGAGCTGCGCAGTGGACGACGACGAGCGGACGATCCCGGCGAGGGCTGTTTTCATGAATCGCCTTCGCCAGCAATTCTTTTCCGGTCCCGCTCTCCCCACGGATCAGCACAGAAGAATTGCTGCCGGCGACCTTTCGAACGGTCTCGAGGACCGCTGAAATGGCTGGGCTTTGACCGCGAATTCCCTCCCGTCGGAACTCCGTTTCTTCTCTGATCGGAGCGGGGCCTTTTGAAAGTGAAGCGAGTTCCTCGTGCAGAACAGAGATCTGACGCTCCTGATCTTCGATTTTACGGAGTTTCAGCTGAAGGTCCTGATTGAGCCGTGAGACATCCTGTTGAACGGTCGCACAGTGCATGGCGATCCCGGAAATTCGTGCCATCGCTCCGGCGAATGCGAGGTCTTCGGCTGAAAACTGAAGGTTGTTCCGCTTGCTGCCGAGGACGAGAAGTCCGCTCAACTCTTCCTGCGTTTCCAGTCCATGAATGACATCCGCATGCAGAGTCCGCAGAAGGAGTTGCGTTGGAGAAGAGTTGTGCGGAACTCGCTGGAGCACAAGATTCTGGGAAAGCGATTCCAGAACATGTGGTTCGAGGCTCACCTGCAACGGAAGGTTGGCATTCCCGACGGTGGTGAAGATCCGGAATTCACTCCCACTCCCCTTCCGCAGGTACAGTGTGGCGTGGTCTGCGTGCAGAACCTCCCGACAGGAATTGAGCAGGTTGTCGGCCACTGCTTCCGGTTCGACCAGATTCGAAACGACCCGGTTCATCCGGTGCAACGCCTTGTCCAGTTGATACTTCTCGTTGAAGTAGTGCCGATCCAGTTTGCGCTGGATTGAATCCCGTATCCAGATGATGATCAGGACCGCAATCATCAGGACCAGAATGAGCGGGAGGGTCTGCCCGAACAGGGAAAAGTCCTGCTGCATGGTGTTGACGGCCCCCACAGCGATCAGGGCGGCAAAGATCAGTGTCAACACAGCACTGGCGGAGTAGTACCACACGCCCCGGGAGACAACCTGATCAATCAGGAGCAGCTTGTAGCGGGCAATTCCGACGGCATAGGCCATCATGAACGCCAGACTTGCTCCAAACATGGGGATTCTCGCCCCGCCAAGTGCGAATCGCGTATGGTCCGCAATGGCCATATAGATTGTGTATGCAATCAGAACGGAGGCGACGAGGGCCGCCCACATCAACGATTTGACCTGATTCCGCTCAATCGGATTCCGGGCCGCCACGTAGCTGCGGCGAATCGCCAGCAAGGAGGCGAGGAAATAAATCACTTCCATTCCGAAGACGACGTAAATGCCTCGCCTCATCCACGGGAAGATTTCCCGGGCAGCATTCCCGGTGATACGGGAAAGAGTCTTTCCAAATGGGCCCGGGCCGAAATCTTGCGACAAAAAGGCGGTCGTGAGGATCATGCCTGACAGCACGATCGCTGCTGTTGCCGAGGGGAGATACAGCACCCAGCTGCGGAACCCTCGTTCTTCAGAAAAGACAGGCGCAGGAAAGGGATACGTCAGAAAGAAGTGCAGCAGCGTTGCGGGAAGCAGGCACCCGACAACGGCGAAAATGGTAATCAGAACCGGACTGGCTGAGATCAACCACCAGTGACTTCCTCCGACATAGGCCATCAATGTCAGCGCCGAAAGTGCGAAGAACGTCCGCAACGGCTTGTCAAAGGGGCGGCTCCAGTAAGCCACTCCGCCAATCACAACCACACACAGCTCAAGGACATACCACAACAGGGTCAGCGAGACATCGAACGTGGGCTGGGCGACGAGGGGAAGGCAGCTCAGGAGGGGCTGATCGTGTCCTTTTCGGGTGAACCAGACGAGAACCACTTTGGACTGATCGGGGTACTCGAAGACCGAGATGTTGGATGGAGGGCTCTGCTCGGTGGGGTCTTTTCCGAAAGGGATTCGGGCAGCTGAATCAATTTTCCAGTTGCGGAGTTTCCTGTGAACTTTCGTCCAGTCGGCGAAGCTGCGAATGGGGAACCCGGCAGCAGAGATGATGTGATCTCCCACCTCCGGTGTCGTTCCCTGAATGGACTTCAGCCCGTCCAGCAGACGGACATCCTGAATTTCCAGCCCCTGATCCGTTTCCTCACTGCTGATGTCGGAGAGCAGGCAATTCAGCGGGATGCACGGTTGGGTTGGGACGTACCACAGGACAGCAAGGCAGTAGAAGATGGCGAGGGCTGCCAGCGCTGAAATCGCGATTCGTTGGATGTGAAATTGTTGCATTTCGGCGCCTGATCCGGGTTTTCGGCGCCGAAAACAAGCGCCGAAGCAGACAAATTAACCCTCCAGATGGACCAGTTCAAGGAATTCTTTTGTCATAAATCCAGTATTTTTAAAGATTCTCTCAAGTGGCGCCGAAGTGCAGTGCAAATTTTTCAGTATTGGCACTGGAAATGCATATCCTTCCTGCGACCCCAACCTAAATGCCCTTGGGATCAAGATCGAACATCGCAAGCATGATTGCAGCCTGACCCACTCTGCAGCCAATCTCACCACGAGCCCGCCTGTGACGTTTGACCTTGTGACCAGGGGCGTTTTATTTTGAACATCTGTTCAGAAGCATCGGCGCGTCACACCCCGATTAGGAAGCGGAGTCCGTGAAGCGGGCTTACTCAGGAGTCCCTGATGGACTCCCCTGCTCTATCGACGACTCGGGGGACGCTGGTTGCTTTTGAGTTTGCTGCGAGTTTTCGCCGTCGGATGGTTTCGACGGCACTTCAGATTGGGCGACGGGGATTTCACGGATCGAGATGGCTCGGAAATGGATTTCCGAACCCTCGCTCTGCAGCCCGATTGCTCCCTTGCTGGGGAGGCATCCGATAATCTCTCCCACCGCGTGACCATTCACTGTCACGGAAATCTTTCCATCCCGGCAAATCAGCTCTGCGCGATTCCACTGGTTGACTGGTTTGGCCAGTTTGGAGTCGAGATGGAATTCATTGGTCGATTTGGCGCCTCCGATGGGAAACGTGCTCCCCAGTTCGACCTGATGAAACTGGACCTGAATCGACGCAGGCCACACACGGTCTTCCCCGGAAGTAAAGAGAAGGACCCCGCTGTTTCCATTGGGATCTTTGGGGAATCGCCATTCCAGTGTCAGATCAAAGTTCTGGTACTCAGCCCGGCTCTTGAGGTACCCGTGAGGCAGTCCGGTACAGACCAGGATTGGACTGTCTGTTTCGGGATCGATGGAAATGGACCAGGTGTCAGAGAGCTTGGCATCCTTGCGTCCGGAGACAAAAGTCCAGTTCTCGCCAGGAAAAGCCCCTTCGAGGAGGTTTTTCCATGGGGGGACTGGGTCGGATGCCGCTGCGGTGATCGTCTCATCGCCCCGCAGGGGAGTGAAAACTGGTCCCAGAATGGCAAAGGCCAATGGAACGAGGAGACCCAGACGCCGTTTTGCAGTTTTGGCGCTAGAATGAGATCGCGGCTCGAATTCTTTTAAATAGGCCATGGTGGAAGACAGAGTTCCGGTGAGGAAATGCTTCCAGGCCTGAGTGGAGCCCGAAGAAGCGGGACCTGTTCCTTTTGGCAAGTGGCACAGCTTGCCATTGATCAGGGATCGTGAAATGCAAACCGGTAGTAAAAATGGTATCCCGACCCACGAGGAATCGCAATTCCTCAAATCAGCAATTGCTGAACTGATAGGTCGTGGGTGATGGTCCTTCCGGCGATCGGGAAACGGTCCGTTGATTACTTAAGGGACTGCTCTCGATGAATTTGGGGCCATCTTTGTCGGACTCTGTTGAGAAAAAATCGCGTGATTGACCGGCTCTGATTCGGCTGGAGAGTCTGTCACCGGGATTCGCCCCTGGAGGAGCAGTTGTCGCGGTGGGAGGCAGGTCTGGTTGTTGCAGGTTTGAAGTTTCAGCTTGAGCCGAAGGTCCAGCACTTCCGGCGCTCCATCCGAGATGCGAAGTGTCCCAGTCACCAGAACGGTCCCTTCATAGACGGAGAGCGGGGTCTCAATTCCTTCAACTTCGAGGTTGATTCCTTTGGGGTAGTCGATTTCGACCAGTTCCACTCCAGCGGAACCATCCGCAGTGATCGTCAGCGGGATGACGAAATCGGGGCGGGCGGGGTTGGCGTTGATGTGCCACCCCGGTTCCATTGTCAGCTCAATGGCCACCCGGCAGTCACGTCCTCGAACCAGACGGCTTGTGTTGAGATATCCTTTTGCCTGCACATGCGGAACAGCTGGAAGTGCCGGGTCCGGGATCAAATGGGGGACGACTTCCGTTCGTGGAGTTCCGGGGGGGATTGGAGTGTTGCTTCCTTCAGGAGATGTCGGCGGAGTTGATGGCATCGACTGGGGGCGTGTTGGAAATGCGGGCGGGCTCGAAAGTCCACCGGAAAAAAGCCCCTGCCCTGCTGCCTGAACGGGGGGACTCCCGTACCAGTGCAGATACTCCTGCAGTCCCATCGCCATCGCTGCTGACTGTGCGGGGTGTTCTTTCATCTGGTTGGCAAAGGCCATCAGTGTCCGTTGAGCGTATTCGCGGTAGGAGTCGTCCGACTTCAGTCGGGCCAGCCTGACGAGATTTTGAACGCTCACTCCGTTCGCCGAAGGAATTTCGCTGTCAAATCCCGATTTCAGGCGAGTCAGGACGACTTCCTGCCGGGTTGAGCTGTAATAGAATCCCCCCTGCTCCTGATCCCAGAACCCCCCGATCTGCTCATCGGTCAGACGTTTGGCCGCATTGAGCCATTTCTCCTCTCTTGTGGCTTCGTGAAGAGCAAGCAGCCCGCTAACAAAAAAGGCGTAGTCATCCAGAAACGCCGGCTGCTGTTCCGGCTTTTCTGCATCCCGACGAAGAAGTCCCCCGCTGGCGTCCCGGTGTTCCGTCAGAAGAAAGAGGGCTGCTTTCGATGCGGCATCAAGATAATCCTGCCGTTTGAGGAGTTGTCCTGCTCGGGCATAGGCACGGATCATCAGTCCGTTCCACGACGTCAGGATCTTGTCGTCCTTCAACAGTGCCGGACGAGCGTTCCGTCGGGCAAGAAGTTGTTTCCGCATCTCCGCCAGTCGCATTGTGAGTTCCTGCACGGGCATTCTGAGTTCGTCCGCCACTTCGGAGAGCGGCCGGGGGAGATGCAAGACACATCCGTGAGGAAACGGCGAGGGGCTGTCTGTTCCATAGGCCGCCGCGAAAATTCGAAGGTTGGCAGCCGAGAATGTCTGCTCCAGCTCCTCCTTGGACCAGACGTAGTACAATCCTTCGACCCCGTCTGTTTCGGCATCCAGAGCGGAATAAAACGCGCCGTTGGGGTCTGTCAGATCCCGTTTCACGAACTCGAAGATCGCTTCTGCCGTTTGACGATACTGTTCCCGGCCGGTGCGTCGCCACGCTTCCAGATACACTTCCGCGAGCATGGCATTGTCGTAAAGCATCTTTTCGAAGTGCGGGACATGCCAGCGACGATCCGTGCTGTAACGGTGAAAGCCGCCGCCCAGATGGTCCCAGAGTCCTCCCGCTGCCATCGCGGAGAGGGTGTGATCGATTTTGGGAGCGGGGTCCTCGACGGCACCCGTTTGATCGCGTCCCACCTGAGACTGAAGAAGCATCAGTTTGCACGGAACCGGGAACTTCGGGCCATCCGGGGAACTCGCGTCAAAATCGAAACCGCCATGCTCCGGGTCATACTGGTTCAGGATGACCTGAATCACATTGTCGATCAGGCTCTGTTGCAGGGGGATCGGTTCCTTTACTCGGGCAGGAGTGGTCAGGCGAGCGACTTCGCGCGTGATGATTTCAGCGGTGTTGCGGACGTCCCGTTCCCGTGTGGTCCATGCATTGTGAATCTGTTTGAGAACGGTCGGAAAGCCGATCATCCCGGGGCGGTCTTCTGGAGGAAAATAGGTTCCCCCGGCAATCGGTTTTGCATCCGGGGTCAGGAAGATGGAGAGGGGCCATCCTCCCCCCTGGGATGATTTTGCCAGTTGAAAGTAGACCTGCAGGGCGGTCATGTAGACATCATCAATATCAGGGCGTTCTTCCCGATCCACCTTGATGTTGATGAAGTGCTCGTTCATGTAGGCTGCAATCTCTTCGTTCTCGAAGACCTGCCGTTCCATAACATGGCACCAGAAGCACGTGCTGTAACCGACCGAAAGAAAGATCGGCTTGTTTTCGGCCATCGCTTTCTGAAGTGCCTCCGGTCCCCAGGGGTACCAGTCGACCGGATTACTGGCGTGCGACCGAAGGTAAGGACTGGATTCCCGGGCCAGACGGTTCTGGCGTTTCCCGAAGTCCTTCGATGTGACCTTGCCTTGGGGAGGAACAGGCCCCTGTGCGGAAAGAGGGGATGTGGCGAGCAGCTGAAGCAAAATAAGCATCGCGATGCCACACCGATTGTTCCGGAAGCGGCTCAATGTCCACAGCTTCGGTGTCTGCGCTGATTGGGACGAATTCCCTTGGGAAAACGGCATTGCGGTTCCTTCTCGTCCTCAGGTCCAGTTCCACTGGGGGGATCATAATCCATGATGACCGGCCATCTTGACACAGATCTGCTAAAATTGAAGGGGAAAGCCGCCTCTTGTGAACAAGAACGTCCCCGAAAGACGTCCCTCTGTGATGCAAGGACTGTTCCGGGGGCGGGGTCTGTTCATCAAGGGTTCAGAATCCGGTGACTCGTCGGGCGGCCTGATATGCTCTCGCCCGTTCCGCATTCAGGGCGAGTGAGACATCTGCCGGAGTCAGTCCGATTTTCTGTGCATAGCTGTTGATCAACTGCTTTTCAGCTCTCGAAATCTTTCCATCTACTAGAATCGCTTCGATCAGTTGCATCAGGAAACTGCGGCCTTCCTGAGGTGTGGTCGGAATCGGGAGTTCCGCCTGTTGATCGCGGGCCTGTTCGAGAATGAGATTGAGCTGTTCCGGTCCAATATTTCGATGCTGCGCCAGCGACTGGAGTGCTTTCAATTCACGTGGATCGAGTTCCCCATCAATGAACATCACCCGGGCGAGAATCGAGAGCGGAAGTTCCGTGCTGGTCTCCGGTGTGACCCGGTCAAGGCGGGACCGTGCCGCACTGAGCTGGAGAGCGTGTTCGTGGGCCTGCTGCGGCGAATAGCGTTCGACACGGTGGAGAACCCAGTCAAACTCCCCGTTGGTCAAAACTGCTCCGCAATAGTCGCATGCTCCCGATTCATTGACCTGCAAGGGGGCTCCACAATTGGCACATCCCGCTGAGGTAAACGTTCCCAGCGGGTTCGACTGGACATTCCGGTTGCGGATCAGGGTGTAAATCTGAGTTGTAATTGACTGTGGTTTCAGGACCGTCTCTCTTCCTGAGATCCGGTCGATGAGTGTCCCGGACCAGCGAATCAGGACCTGAAGTTCATCCTGCTGGTCATTCCCCTGCACCTGGACCAGTTCGACCTGACCCACCGCAGGAGTCTTCCAGTAGCGACCATTGGAAGCCATCGATTTTGCAAATAGCTCCCGGAATTCCGGGGTCAGCACCGGCTCAGCGTATTTGATGTCGCGGTAGAATTCGGCGGCACGCATTCTCCAGAACATGACGGAAACACGGTCTTCAATGTGCTGCACATTAAAGCCGGGGTCACGTTCGATCAGCTCCGGAACGCCGGGGAGCTGCTGTTCGGCGGCCGGGACCTGCCATTCAGATTCCTGCGTGATTTCCGCCAATACCCAGTCGTATTCTCCGGAATTGACCTGTGCTCCGCAGCTGTCGCATTTGGCTACGTCCACAATTTTCAGCAGAGCGCCGCACCGGGGACAGTTCCCTTCGATGGCCCCTCCCGCGCTGAGTGACTTTGCGCCGGGACGCCGACAGAAGGACCAGATTTCTGTGAACGCCCCGGTATGATCGCTCCCCGGGATTCTTCGGCCCGATTGAAGCTGGACATTGTAGTCGAGGGCGGTGGCCTGAATGCGAACGTGAATCGTGTCGAACTGGGCAGTTGAGGACATCGCAACGATGTCGGAATTCAGGATTCGGACCTGCTCCATGACGTTTCGAATCCCTTCCGCCTGAAGCATCCCGATCTGGAGTTGAAATCGTTCGAAGATTCCGTCGCTGAGAAATGCCCGCACCGGGGGGAGTTTCTGTTCGCTCCAGGCGGTTTGAATTTTGAGAAATGCGGTGCTCACTCTCTGAATGAAGGCATCGAGTGTGAATGCAGGATCGCGCTGCTGAATGGCTGCGACGGCTGCCTGCAGCTCCTGTTCCCGTTGTTTTTGTCGTCCCCGCTGAATGGTCCGGGTGACCTGCTGCTCCTGAACCTGATGAGCAGAGGTGACAATAATGAAGATCACAATCATGATCAGAATGGGAATGGCGACCTGCGGGGGGATTGGAATCCCCTCCCCTCCTCCGCCGATGGGATAGCTGTATCCGTATCCATCTCCTCCGAAGCTCCCACCGAATCCACCTCCTCCATCAAATCCTCCGCCCCCACCTCCTCCGTAATTTTCTCCCCCTCCCGCGCGAGCCCAGACTGTCTCCGGGGACGCGATGAGGAAGACCAGCAGAAAGGCCAGCCAGCCGAGCATCAACAGGCACATGGTCCGGTGAGCGTGGCGGCCTTGATCTTGGGGATGAGTTCCGGCGAAATGTCGAGCCGGTTTGGAATGGTTGAGTCGGTTCATACTTTTGAATTTATCGGGAAACGTGAGACAGGGAAATCTTGATACCGATAGAGATGATCGTCCCTCCGTCCCGGAAGTCCGCTACGGGGCCATTTGTTGCAGTGATTTCCTGTCACTGGCTGCAACTTTCGGGTGCTGAGAGTGCCGGATATGGTCGTCTGGTGGCGGAAAACTCACAGTTTTGCGATAAAACTCCTCACGCGCGGGGCGATAGGAAACCGAGGGGTTTGGCAAATCAAACCAGTTTGACCATGACGCAATGAGACGGTTTCTCTAGAATCCCGGAGCGCATCCGGCAAAGAGACTGCACATATGCCGGTCGTGTCGTTTCGACTGATGGCGAAATGGATTGCGCATCTGAACTCAAGGAAGCCCGAGGAAAGAGGTGTCCCCTGCTCCGGAAATGCGCCGGTGATTCAGGGGCAGTCAATCCCGGCAATTCCGTTGAGACGGTCCATCGAATCGTGTTTTGACCACTTGCCCAAGGGAGTGGGGTTCATGTTTCAAGCAGTTGCGTTGTTGAGGAATTCAATCGGCCTTTGTGCTGTTGGCACCTGCCTGATCGGTTCCGTACTGGTCAGCTCGGCTCATGCTCAGGTGAAGATTCAGGACGTGCTGGCGTATCGACCATCACAGCCGGGAATCGACATTGATACCCCGACCGCAGAAGAAATTC
This sequence comes from uncultured Planctomicrobium sp., assembly GCA_938015865.1. Lineage (GTDB taxonomy): Bacteria > Planctomycetota > Planctomycetia > Planctomycetales > Planctomycetaceae > Planctomicrobium. Next base: position 293 of record CALLWY010000053.1, on the reverse strand, counting down.
CCAATTGCCGGCTCGACGTCGAACGCACCGAAAACGGCTCCGGTTGGGTCCTGTATGGGCCGCAGGGGCAGATCCTTCGCCGGTTCATGGATACCAATGGGGACCGGGGAGTCGATGAGTTCCGTTATTACAAGAACGGACTTGAGGTTTTCCGCGATCTGGACACCAACGGAAATAACGAAGTAGACCAGTGTCGCTGGTTCAACACCGCCGGGAGCCGTTGGGGGATCGATTCCAATGAAGATCGCAAGATCGACAGCTGGAAAGTGATCTCGGCAGAAGAGGCCTCTCGG
>CALLWY010000052.1 GCA_938015865.1 uncultured Planctomicrobium sp. | reverse complement strand
AAAGAAAACAAAGCAACCGTCGCGATCCCGTCAAAACGTCGTTGGAGCGTGATCAGTACTCCCGCGCAGTTCGAGGGATTTCTGCTTCAGGCACAGTCGCAATCGACAATCTGTATTGACCTCGAAACGACCAGCAAAGATCCACTTCGTGCGGATATTGTTGGATGGGCCATCTGCTGGACCCCCGGAGAGGCATATTACATCCCCGTCGACGGTCCCCCCGGAGCTCAGGTTCTCGACCCGTCTCTCGTCCTGACCGCGCTCAAGCCGCTCATCGAAGATCCGCAGAGAACCATCATCAATCAGAACATCAAGTACGACTGGCTGGTTCTCCGTCGGGCCGGTGTCGAAATCGCCAATCCCGGCATGGACCCCATGATCGGCGATTATCTTTTGGATGCTGGAGCCCGCAGCCACGGACTCGATGAACTCGCCCGACGATACCTGTTCCACACGATGATTCCCATCAGCGACCTCATCGGCAAAGGGAAAAAGCAACTGATGATGTTTGAGGTCGACGTCGATCAGGCTGCCGAATACGCGAGCGAGGACGCCGACATTGCATTTCAACTGGCTGGTGTGATCGAAGAGAAGCTGAAAGCGGAAGGCCTCTTTGAATTGTACTGGGATCTGGAAAGAATGCTCGTTCCAGTCCTCGTTGAAATGGAGTGGAACGGAATCCGGGTCGACGTTTCGGAACTGAAGCGGCAGAGCGAGCAGGCAACGGCCCGACTTCAGGAGTTAATGAAACAGATTCATGAGATGGCGGGAACGGTTTTCAATATCGATTCTCCCAAACAACTGGCCAAGGTTCTCTTCGACGATCTGAAACTCCCCGTTCAGAAGCGAACAAAAACTGGTCCCAGCACCGATCAGGAGGTCCTCGAAAAACTCGCAGCCATTCATGACCTTCCCCGGCTGATCATCGAGCACCGCATGTTGTCCAAATTGAAAGGAACCTATCTGGATACGTTGCCGACGCTGGTCCATCCCGAGACAGGAAACGTTCATACATCCTTCAGCCAGGTGACTGCTGCGACCGGGCGACTGAGTTCGAGTGATCCCAATCTCCAGAACATTCCTGTCCGGACAGAAGAAGGGCGGGCGATACGCCGGGCATTTGTCCCCTCGCGTCCCGGATGGAAACTGGTCTGTCTGGACTATTCGCAGATTGAACTCCGAATGCTGGCTCACTTCTGCCAGGATCCCGCATTGCTCAAATCGTTCCGCGATGGAGAAGACATTCATGCCGCTGTCGCGTCGCAGGTCTATGGCGTTCCGTTAAATGAAGTCACTTCCTCTCAGCGACGTGTGGCCAAAGCGGTCAATTTCGGGGTGATCTACGGCCAGTCCGCTTATGGGCTCGCAGCCACTCTGGGAATCAGCCAGGACGAAGCAGCCCAGTTCATTGAGGAATACTTCCAGCGATACTCAGCAGTCGACCGTTTCATTCACCAGACATTGGCCGAATGCCGGCGCACCGGATATGCCCGAACGATTCTGGGACGTCGCCGCGAGATCTCGGGAATTCGCCCTCGCATCTTCGGCAATTTGAACCTCCCGGAACGAACTGCAGTCAACGCAGTGATTCAGGGATCTGCCGCCGATCTCATCAAGCAGGCGATGATCAATCTGTTTCACAAGTTGAAACATCAGCAACACCCCACACGAATGCTGCTGCAGATTCATGACGAACTGGTATTTGAAACGCCGGAAGAGAATGTTGAGTCGTTGATTGCCCTGGCACGCGATGAAATGTCCACAGCATTGAAGCTCGAAGTCCCGATTGTTGTGGACGCGAAAGTGGGGGACAACTGGCTGGACGCAGCTCCAGTTTGATCCCGAACTGATCTCCTATTGAAACAATACGCTTGAATGAATCCTGCCCGGAAAGTGCTTCAGATCCGGGCAGATGATCTCCTTTTCCGCTGTGCTTCGATGTCGGACTCCGTTTATCGGGCCCCGTACGATTGCGCAAATCGCAACTTTTCTACGGTTGTTGTGGCCTGGTGAGTTTGTAACGGCCGAAGTCAGGGGCGACGAGCGAAATTGCGTAAAAAATCGTTGTGTTTCGATACACCCCGAAAGCATCGTTAGAGCTCCACTCTCCGAATTGAGACGGGCCCAGTCGAGAGCCATCAGATCACCCAAGGAATCAAACTGGTCCACTCTTTCTCACTGCCCACATCCTCACCATTTTCATCTTCCCCCAACCCCTCTCCATCAGCCTTGGAGATTGCCTTTATGTCCATCACGCGCACATCACTGCTGCTGCACCTGAATCCTGCTGATCCTCGATCGCGCTGGGGCGAACTGGTTCAGACATATCGCCCATTGATTCTTCATGCTGCAGAACGTGCAGGGGCACGTCGTCACGATCTGGAGGACATCCTTCAATCGGTGTTGCTTCAGCTGGTTCAGGTTCTTCCTGGATTCACCTACGAACGAAAAAAAGGTCACTTTCGATCGTGGCTTCGTCGTGTCACAAGAAATCTGGTCATCGACCATCTTCGCCGTCATCGACATCAATCCGTCTCGCTCGACGAGACCATTGAGGAGGTCGCTTCTCAGGATGGGAACGGGGATGACGATCTTGAATTTCAAAAGCTGATTCTGGAAGCGGGCCTTCAGTCGATTGAGGGGGAATTTCGTCCCCGAACCTGGGAATGTTTTCGTCGCCACATGCTTAACCGGGAACCGGCCTCGTCCACTGCTCGCTCACTC
>CALLWY010000051.1 GCA_938015865.1 uncultured Planctomicrobium sp. | reverse complement strand
TGCAGCCCCGGCCGGGAATTGAGACGGCAACGTCTGAATCTGGTACTGGAACGACTATGAAAGGATTCTTCCCAGCCTGATCATTCCGGTCAGACTGGAAGGGAGCGCTGAAGCGTTCTTTGCGGAGGATGACTTTCAAAGAGATCGGTTGATTCCCTTAATCAAGGGAACATTCGTGGCAATCGATTCATCATCAGAACAGGGATGCTTCTGCCGGAAGCGTCCCTGTCTTTGTTTAGGAACGTCTTTTAGCCGAATTCCATTCGAAGTGGTTCCAATCGAACAATGAGAGGTTCCGGACATGTCACCGAACGTTGAGACGGCGATTGATCCCATCTGCGGAATGACAGTCGCCGGGAATGCTCCCCTTGTTGCGGAACATGCAGGAACAACTTATCGATTCTGTTCGCCCATGTGCCGGGAAAGATTCCTGCAGGATCCCGAGGCGGCTCTGGCTGTTCCCGCATCCGCACGCACAATGCCGACCTCTTCTCTGGTTCAGCTGGATCTGATTTCGCCCAAAGCCTCTTCGTCATCAACATCGTCAGGTGGGGCAAACTGCTGCCATGGCGAGGGGACAGCGCCGGATGCCCGGCGGCTCGCGGAGGCAACCCAAGCACCGTACTTCTGCCCGATGTGCCCCGGAGTGGAAAGCGATGTTCCGGCAGACTGTCCTGTCTGTGGAATGGCGCTGGAGCGTAATCCGACTGTCCCGGCTGGCTCCACCCGAACCGTTTATACCTGCCCGATGCATCCTGAGGTCGAGCAGGACCAGCCAGGGGATTGTCCGATCTGCGGAATGGCGCTGGAGGCAAAGAGCGTCACGGTTGCGGACGTCGAAGATCCCGAGCTGGCGTCGATGTCACGTCGATTCCGGGTGTCTCTGGTCCTGACAATTCCGTTATTCATCCTCGCGATGGGGGGAATGGTCGGATTGCCGTTTCATCATCTCCTGCCGGCGGGCTGGTCAGGGTGGATCCAGTGGGCACTTGCCACCCCGGTGGTCTTCTGGGGAGGCTGGCCGTTTCTCGTTCGGGGGATGAGATCCTTCAAAACGGGGCGTCTCAACATGTTCACCCTGATCATGGTGGGAACCGGGGCAGCCTATCTCTTCAGCTGCTGGGGCTTGCTGTTTCCGCAAACAATCCCCGCTGGCTTTTATGAACATGGAACGGTTCCGCTCTATTTTGAGGCAGCAGGCGTCATCATCACGCTGGTCCTGCTGGGACAGATGCTCGAACTCAAGGCCCGCCAGCGAACGAGTAGTGCCATTCGCGAGCTTTATTCCCTCGTTCCAGAAACCGCAGTCCGGGTTCTGGAAGAAACGCCTGAAACGCGGACCGTGGCGCTCTCGGAGATCCATCCGGGAGATCGCCTCCGTGTTCTCCCCGGGGCGAGAGTTCCGGTGGATGGAAAAGTGGTTTCCGGGGAGAGCTTTGTCGATGAATCGATGATGACCGGCGAGCCGGTTCCGGTTCGAAAGGAAACTGGTGATTCTGTTGTCGGGGGGACGATCAACCAGACCGGTTCGTTTGAAATGATTGCGGAGCATGTCGGGACGCAGACCATGCTCTCCCGGATCATTGCCCTTGTCGCAGAAGCACAGCGAAGCCGTGCCCCGATTCAGCGTGTGGCTGATGTGGTTTCCGGAATCTTTGTTCCGGTCGTCATTGCCGTCGCCTGTTTGTCGTTTGTCGCATGGATTGTGTGGGGACCGGAGGAATCACGACTGGCCTATGCTTTCGTGAGTGCGGTTTCAGTTCTGATCATTGCCTGTCCCTGTGCCCTGGGGCTCGCCACACCGATGTCGATTATGGTCGGGATTGGTCGCGGGGCGAAAATGGGAGTCCTGATCAAGGATGCCGCTGCACTGGAACGACTTGCAGGAGTGGATACCGTTGTCGTCGACAAGACCGGGACACTCACGGAAGGGCGACCCGTCGTCACAACCCTTCCCCCATCAACGTCTCATTCGGAAAGTCAGTTACTCCAGACGGCCGCCTCGCTGGAGTCTCAAAGTGAACACCCATTGGCGCAGGCCATACTTCAGCATGCCGCGAAGCAGAATCTCCCCCTGCAGCCAGTCAGCCAGTTTGAATCAGTGACAGGAAACGGCATCAGGGGAATCATTGATGGCAAGCTGATTCGGGTTGGGAAACCGGACTGGCTCATCGAACAGGGAGTTGATGGTGTTGAGGCGGTGCAGGCTCAGGCGGAAGCGTTGCGACAGCAGGGGGCTACTGTTGTCTTTGTCGCTTCGGACGATTTGCTCGCAGGAATTCTCGCAGTTCGCGATCCCATTCGCCCCTCCACTCCGGCAGCGATTCAGGAACTCCATCAACTTGGTCGGAAAGTGGTGATGCTCACCGGGGATAACCCGACAACGGCTCAAGTTGTTGCCCGGGAACTGGGAATTGATGATGTTCATGCCAACGTCACTCCCGAGCAGAAGCGGGAACATGTCCTGCAACTCAGAAAAGCAGGGCGTCGAGTCGCGATGGCAGGGGACGGGATTAACGATGCCCCCGCGCTGGCGGAAGCGGATGTGGGGATTGCCATGGAGACCGGGACTGAAATTGCCATGGAAACCGCTGATGTCACCCTCATGCGCAGCGACCTTCGGGGAGTGGTGACCGCTATTCATCTCAGTCAGGCGACGTTGAAGAATATTCATCAGAATCTGTTTTTCGCATTGATCTACAATGCGTTGGGGGTGCCGATTGCAGCTGGTGTGCTCTATCCCGCTATGGGGGTTCTGATCAGTCCGATGGTGGCAGCAGCGGCAATGAGTTTCAGTTCTGTATCGGTCATCGCAAATGCATTGAGACTCCGGAGTCTTCCTCTGGCTGGGCGCTCCTGACTCCCCGCCAGCAGGATGACGTCAACGGATCAGGAAGTTATGATCGAATCGTCCTTGCGAGGCATTTCCTCTGTTTCACACTGACCTGATCCGAGGGCCACAATGAAGCTGCTCCGTTTCGAACGAGTCCAATTTCAGTTGCTCGCGGGCGCTGTACTGTTTCTGACACTTGTCTTCACGAATCAGAAGGTCGTTCAGGCCGACGGACCGGAAGCCGCTACGCTGATTCAATTTCTTCCCAACGATGCAAATGCTCTGGCAATCGTTCGGGTGAAGGACATTCTTCAGACTCCGCGTGCTGTCAGAGAAGAATGGGCCAAAGAGGCGGATGAACGGTTTCTGAGTGGAGCCGGCGGGATTCCATCCTGGGTTAATACGCTCGTTGTCGGATTTCTGGTACGTCCAGCCAGCTCCAGCGAAGTCTGGGCTGCGGGGGTGGTCAGTGTCCCGGAAGCAGTTTCAATTGAGGCAGTGGCGGCACGTGAACAGGCCACGATCGAGAAACTGGGCGCAATCAATGCGATCCGATCGGGGCGCGGCTCTTATGTTCTTGGGATCTCAAAGGGAATCTTCGGCGTCTGGCGTCCTGCGATCCGACAGGAAGCAACCCGGTGGGCAAGAGCCATTGAGTCAAAGGTGACGGCTCCACTGTCGGAGTATCTGCAGGAAGCCGCCCGTCGTAATGGCCATGTCGTCATGGCGATCGATCTGGAAAATACCCTCGATCCGACAATGACCATGCTGCACCTCCGCGAGATGAAAGGCATCACCAGCGACGCCCAGCGGGATTCCGTTTTTGAACTGCTGATGTCGCTCAGCGGAGTGACGCTGAATGTTCACCTGAATGAGACCTCAGCGGCCGATCTGCGGATCGATTTCAAGAAAGATGTCGGCCCGAATGCCACTGTTGTGAGGAACTTTTTCCTTGACGTTCTCCATGATCATGGGGCAGAAATTGAGGAATTCGCCAAGGCTTCCACGAAAGGGGAAGGAGCGTCGGTTGTCCTGACTACGACGCTCAGTGATGACAGCATGCGACGTTTGATTTCACTGATCTCGTCCGGGCCAGCGATGGAAAACGTCACTCCGTCACCCGAGCCTTCTGTCGCATCCGGGACGACTCCATCTGCTTCGCGTCCTGCTGTTTCTCCTGCGGAAGCGTCGCAAACCTATTTCCGGCAGATCGATAACTTCGTGAATGATCTAGCCCGTGCCAATCGTCGGGCGACGGACTATTCCCGGACAGCCATGTGGCACGAGAATTTCGCACAGAAGATTGATGAGCTTCCGATCACGGGGGTTGATCCGGAGCTGGTCGACTATGGAGCGGATATTTCGTCGAAACTTCGGGCGCTCGCCCGCTCGCTTCGCGGGCAGCAACTGGCTGTCAACGTCCAGCAGGGAACGCTCACCTACGATGTCAATTTTGATCCCGGATGGGCGGCGGTCAGTGTCTGGGGAGGAGTGGGCTACGGTGCTCCGACCTATCGTGTGAACAGCAACCTTCAGCAGGTGAGGGAGAGACAGGCAGCTGCTGTCACGGCAGGGGCTCAGCAGCGGGATGAGATCTGGGCCATGATGCAGGAATCCCGGGCCAAAGTTCTTCGCAGCATGCAGCAGAAATACGGTCCCGACTTCGGCCGCAGCCGCTGACCAGTGATTTCACACGCCGACAAAATTCCCGACCATCATTGATCTTGCAATTTCGTTCCAAGTGATTACCTTGGCACGCTCCTTACCCGGTAGTGTAACGGTTAGCACCAGAGATTTTGATTCTCTTAGTCCAAGTTCGAATCTTGGCCGGGTAAATAACCTCTTTTGCTGCAATGGCTTGCGAAATCGGGATTGCAGCGGCTTCTGCGTGATTCTGGCTCGGTGCTACCGGGTGGTAACTCTGATCTGGTTCCTCACTCGTTCGCTCAGATCACAGGCGAGAGCATCAATTGGAGTCGGCAAGGCCCGTCTTGACGGATGGGGTTCTATAAAGAAGAGTCGATCAGATCACTCGGATCGAAGCTTTCGGGAAGGGGACGCTTTTCTATTCCGTTGTTTGTGAGATCTCAGTCGGACACCTCTGACCGGTGACGTTGTCGGACCACGACAGGGGGATTCTGATCACGAAATGGGATTCGGTTGAGATATTTTTGCAATCGCTCCTTTTGATATGGAGCCCATTCTTCCGGGGACTTTTGTATGGATTTTTTCTGCCAGTCCACTGCTGCTTCGAAGTTTCCGAATTCCGCATAAGCTGCAGCAATAATGCCACAGTATTCCCAAGGGTAGTTGTTTGTTTTCGCTCGTTCGATCATTCGAGTCGAACTTATAAGTGCCCATGCTTTTTTCTTGCTACGAATTCGGTCATCTGGGCATGTCGAATAAATCCAGACCAGAGCATTAATTGCTTCTGGAGAGCTAGAGTCATGGAGAATGGCGGTCTGCAAATCCGCCACTGCACTTTCAAAATTTCCTGACCAGTAATGATTTAGTCCGGATTCGGTTAGTTGTTTTGCCTTATCGTAGATGTGTTGCTGTGAAGAAGTCTGTAATGGAGTTTGTGGCTGTAATGGAGTCTGTGGCAGGGACCAAGCCGAATATTGCGGTTTCTCTGGAGGAAGAGTCGAAATGTTGCTGGTTAGGAATTCGCGTTGCGATTCTCGAGAAGACACGAGAATAATTTGGCTTGCCTCTTCCGCTTTCCGATTTGCCAATATCAGTACTGTTGGGAAAATAATTAATAGGATCACTAGAGCTAGAACTGCACCTACTACTGACACTGGTTCAATTGAGGAATCCGGTTTCGAATGGCCGCTCGAATTGGTTACTGTAGTAAGGCCTGATTTCAGGCTGGCTTTTTGTAGGTGTTTGGGGAGACCTGATTGGGAGTGCTGTCTCTCCGCATTTCGCTGATTATTCTCCTCCAGCTGTTGTTGCCGACGTTCCACGGCTCTGGGAACTTCCGCGGCGATCTGCTCCTGCTCCCGACGCTTAGTTTCAATTTCTCGCTTTCTTGCTTCTTCTGCTTCCCTCTCTTTCGCTTCTCTTCTTTGTTGCTCTCGTCGCTTTGCTTCTTCCTCTCTTTGCTGTCGTTCGGCATTCTCTCTTCGAATCCAGTCGCGTTCTTGGACAGTTTGTTCAGTCCTTTGAAAATGTTCATATAGAATTGAGCGAGCTTCGTTAATCGCTTTTAGTCTTGAAGTGGCTCGCTCGTAAATTGGAGTCCCAGGCTTGAAGCGATCTGGGTGCCAGGCAAATGCTTCTTCACTGTATCTGCGTTTGACGTCCTCTTTAGTGGCAGTGACATCAAGACTGAGTTCCAGAAAGGCTCGTCTTACTGCTTCTGGAATTGAGGTCGCATTTTGCGCAGTGTGTGTATGTGTTTGATTATACTCATCGACGCGATCTAAGATCTCCTGTTCAGAGAGCACCGAGGCGAAGATTTTTTCATGGCTGCTTGCAGGTATTTCGAATGTTGTTCTGCAGTTGATGCACTCAAGGGAAATGCGTCGATTGTAAGAAAATGTTGGGATCCAATAGATCGTGAACCGTCTACGACTTTCTAATGCCGCAAGTGGGCCGTGACATTTGCACTTTGGACACTCTTGAATCACAAACCCCAAAAGGTCACGCTCGTTATATGATCCCCACGTAACAAACATCTCGCGGCCCTCTAATTGATCGATCTGGGATCCAATCAAATCAGAGGAGTCGGACGATTGCAACGATCGACTACTCCACGAGCAATGATTCGATCCGAAAGAGTCTCGTTACTTCAGTTGCTTTCACGAAACTCGCTGTCCGCTTCACGGACTTCATTTTCCCCATCTTCCTCCGGGAAACACATGAACGTTGGTCGGGATTGATATGCTCCCGATCCGGGTGGGGCTGTGCAAACTGTTTCGGGAGGGGACGTTGTGACGGTTGGGGCTTCTGAGGGGGCGACGCTCCGGTGGAGCGGGTGTGTGCCATCAGGAGGGGTGCGAGCTCGCAGTGTCTCTGCGGGCCCAGTGAGTGAGGCTGGTGTCGCATTTGGGCGGGGAACTGGGGAAAATTTCTCCCCAATTCGTTTGCTGTCAGGGCGTTTTCGTGGTTTTCTGCGGAATGGCTGGGGTTGGTGGAACGTAGACATTTTCGCTCTTCCGCCTACACTATGAGATTCCCACCTGTGGGTGAATCACGGTACAGCGAGCGCCCGTGCCCCTGCTTCTGCCGCGTTCTTCCGATGAAATGACGTCGGAATTGTATGAACGGGGTCCGTTCTCCGTTTGCCGCGTGGAGCAGCAGTTGCCCTCTTATGGCGCCTTTGGATTGGAAATATGAGTGATACGCGAAATCTGTTCGAAAAGGTTTGGGATCTGCACACCGTAGGGACGCTGCCGTCCGGACAGACGCAACTTCTGATCGGCCTGCACCTGATTCACGAAGTGACCAGCCCGCAAGCATTTGAAATGCTCCGCGACCGCAATTTGAAGGTCATGCGGCCGGACCGGACTTTCGCCACTGTCGACCATATTGTGCCGACCGACACACAGGCCCGTCCGTTTCAGGACGCGCTGGCGGAACAGATGATGACGTCGATCGAGCGGAACTGCCGTGAATTCGGCGTGACGCTTCTCGATCTGAACGACGATCGGCAGGGGATTGTTCATGCGGTCGGGCCAGAGCAGGGGCTGACGCAGCCGGGAATGACCATTGCCTGCGGAGACAGCCATACATCGACTCACGGGGCGTTCGGCACGATCGCCTTCGGGATCGGAACGTCTCAGGTCGCCTATGTCCTGGCGACTCAGACGCTGGCGATGAACAAACCCAAGGTCCGCCGGGTCGTCGTCAACGGGGAACTTGCCCCCGGAGTTTTTGCGAAGGATGTGGCGCTGTACATCATCCGTCGTCTCGGGGTCAAAGGTGGGATCGGCTACGCCTACGAATACGCCGGTGAAGTCTTTGACCGGATGACGATGGAAGAGCGGATGACGGTCTGCAACATGAGTATCGAAGGGGGGGCACGGTGTGGCTACTGCAACCCCGACCAGACCACGGTGGAATACCTGCGAGGACGTCCATTTGCTCCGAAAGGGGAAGAGTTTGAGAAAGCGGCTCAGTGGTGGCTTTCGCTCGCTTCACCGAAGGATGCGAAGTTTGATGACGAAGTGGTCTTCGATGCCAGTGACATTGAGCCGACTGTGACCTGGGGGATCAATCCCGGTCAGTCGGTCGGGATTACAGAAGCCATTCCTCAAGTGGATGAATTCCCGGAAGAAGAGCGGGCCGGTGTCGTTGAAGCACTTGAGTTCATGGAGCTGCAGGCCGGACAGTCGATGCAGGGGGTCAAAATTGACGTTGCCTTCATCGGCTCCTGCACCAACGGCCGAATTTCGGATCTTCGGGAAGCGGCTGAGATCGCTCGGGGGCGGAAAGTCGCACCCGGTGTGAAAGCACTGGTGGTTCCGGGGTCCAAACTTATCGCCAAGCAGGCCGTTGCAGAGGGATTGGACAAAATCTTTACGGAAGCGGGATTCGAGTGGCGCGAAGCGGGCTGCTCGATGTGTCTGGCGATGAATCCGGACAAGTTGAAGGGTCGGGAAATCTGCGCTTCTTCCTCGAACCGTAACTTCAAGGGGCGTCAGGGAAGCCCAACAGGCCGGACTCTTCTGATGAGTCCAGCGATGGTGGCTGCGGCAGCCATTGAAGGGCACGTGACCGATGTCCGCGAACATCAGGCTGCTTTGGTCTGAGCAGTTCCTGTTGCCGATCAATTTCATTTGAATGAATTCTCAGCAAGTGTCTCCGTCGTGGGGCACTTGCTGATTTTTTTTGAAGGGACGTTTTTTGTTTACGTATCAATTCTTGCTTTCATAAATATTTCATCCCGACTAAAGTCTGCGACATCGTTTCACTTGCAGACGGGAATTATGATGTCGAGGAATGCGCGCGTCGGGCTTTGGCTGTTCGGGGTGTATCTGCTTTTCTATGCAGGGTTTGTCGGTCTGAGCGCCTTCTCGCCTCAGTCCCTGCGGGCGACTCCGGTTGCCGGTCTCAATCTCGCCTTGCTCTACGGGTTTGCCCTGATTCTGGTGGCGCTGCTGCTGTCGCTGGTGTACGGATTGATGTGTCATCCTTCTGGAGACCGTCGGGAGGATGATCAGTGATCTACGAATGGAACTGGACTTCTGTTGTTCTTTTCTCCCTGTTCGTTGGTCTGACGATGGGGCTGAGCTTTTATCTGGGAAGCCGTGCGAAGTCGTCGCAGGGCTTCTTTGCCGCTCACGGGCAGATCCCCTGGTTCATCAACGGGATTGCCTTTGCCGGTGACTATCTTTCCGCAGCATCCTTCCTTGGGATCTGTGGAATGATTGCGTTTTATGGCTACGACGGATTTCTTTACTCCATTGGGTATCTCGCCGGATGGATTGTGGCGCTGTTTGTCGTCGCTGAGCCGCTGAAACGACTCGGGAAATTCACCTTTGCGGATGCACTGGATGCCCGATTTCAGTCCCGTGGAATCAAGCTCGCTGTGGGGATCAGCACGCTGGTGGTCAGCATCTTTTATCTCATTCCGCAGATGGTCGGGGCAGGGGTTCTGGTTCAGCCTCTGCTCGGGCTTTCTCACTGGCAGGGGGTGACTCTGGTCGGAGCGACGGTGATCATCATTGTCGTTTCCGCCGGGATGGTGTCGACGACCTATGTCCAGTTCCTCAAAGGGGCCCTTCTGGTTGTCTTCAGTTGTGTTCTGGCGGTCATGATCCTCCGACAGGGACTGTCGGTCGAGCAGGGGGGCATCGATGGTCATCACTTCCGGACAATTGGGCCATTTGCAGAAGACGAACTCGTCGATCGAAACTGGATTGCCCGCGAACTTCCGGACTGGCATCTCGTTCGTCTGTCTTCTGCATGGCTCGATCTTCCCTACATTCAGACCGAGCATTCGAGTACCGATGAAGTGGTGACATGGCGAATCGAACCAGCGGGAGACGGGCAAGTCATACTGACAGAAGCCCAGACCGTCACCCGCGCCCCTGATGGGACTGTTCTGGTCAATGGTCGTCCCAAAGGAACCAAAAAAGGGGAACCAGAACTTCACCCAGTGGGATTTTTGACCTCGCTTCCGGATGGAGAGACAAAGACGGGGCCCCTTGGTCCTTTTGAGTTTTTCCAGAAGATTAATGGAAGTCAGATTGTTCAGTGGCCCAGCCAGATCATTCAGGAGCAGGATGGAAGCAAGACCACTGTCTACTATCAGAGAGTCACTCCCGGGGCCGCTCTGTTATTACCCGGAAACAGTCCGACGTTTCGCGGAATTCACAGCGACAAGCTCTCAGACAAGGTGAATTTTATCTCGCTGATGCTGGCTCTGTTCTGCGGGACAGCGTCGCTGCCGCATATCCTGATTCGGTACTACACCGTGAAGGATGAAGTCAGTGCTCGAAAGAGCACGATTGTCGGGATTGCTGCAATTGGATTCTTCTACATCCTGACGCTGTACCTCGGTCTGGGGGCAATGGTCAGCGGAGCACTCGACGTCACCGATTCCAATATGGCCGCTCCCCTCCTGGCCCGCAGTATCAATGAGTGGCTCTTCGCTGTGATTTCCGCGATTGCCTTCACAACTGTTCTCGGAACCGTCAGCGGGCTGATTCTCGCTTCCAGCGGAGCTGTGACTCACGATCTGCTGATGACCTGTTGCGGACTGAAACTGAGTGACCATGAACAGGTTCGGATTGCGAAGTTTGCTTCCGTTCTGGTGGGGGCCCTCGCCATCGTGCTGGGGATTGTTTTCGAAGGGCTTAACGTGGCCTATCTGGTGGGGTGGGCATTTAGCGTGGCTGCGTCTGCCAATCTGCCGTCGCTGATCATGCTGTTGTTCTGGAAGAAGACGACCAAGGCGGGCATCATCGCAGCTGTGGTTGTCGGGATGATTTCCTCGCTCGGGTGGATTCTTCTGAGTGCGGATACCTATCGCTCCATCTACGGAATCAATCCAGCAGACGCCCCATTCATGGTCCCCTTCAGTCAGCCCGGCCTGTTGACGATTCCGCTTGGCTTCCTGACTTTGATCGTGGTCTCTCTCCTGACCCAGCCTCGTTCAGAGGCGCTGGAGTGACCCGTTGTTCACCGCTCCGGGCAAAAGAAATCTTCAGAAACTCGCGAAACTCCCTTGGGAATGTGGTGTTTGAATGAGTGACGGATGAGGGGACGCTTGGTGCGTCACCTGTCCAGATACACATCACTCATCCTGATGCAGAACCGTGCCGGGTTTTGCAGTTCGCGGCGCTATGACCGGTCGGTGACGACCTCTTTGCGGAAGCAGGATGCTTCTGCATCCGGTGGGCATGCGCGCTCTCTAGCCACATTGCGTTCAAAGGAGTTGCTATGAATATTGTCTGGAAACTTTCCCTGTTTGCGCTCGGAATCAGTTACAGCGCGGGAATGGTCCTGGCGGACGAGAAGAAACCTGATCGGGAAAAATCCCGTCCTGCGGCCTCAAAGGAAGATGCTGGCAAGGAGGGCGATCGAAAACCGAACTCAGTTCGCTCCGAAAAGGGGGAGCAAAAGTCTCCGCAATCTGAGGCAATCTCCCATTTTGATCGGATTGATACGAACAAGGACGGTGTCCTGAGCCGCGAAGAATTCGAAACCGCGATGAAGAAGGTTCATCAGCACCTTCAAAATGCCGGACGGGGAGAGGGGAGAAGGTTGCCGTCAGCTCAGCATCGCCCCGGCCCCGCAAGGCAGCTCCATTTTCGCGGCCATGGTCCAGCTCACGGGCGGTTCGCGTTCCGAGGGGGGAACCATGGTCCTGGGCGTCAATTTGCCAGCTTCCGGGGTGCCGCAGTCCGGGGAAGACTCGCTGAGGGACTGAGAGGGCAATCCTCCCGGGGTGGGGAAATCCATATCCACTACCACTTTCATCAGGCCGAAGCGGCTGGACCTCGTCATCTCTATAACCGGCATCCGCTTGGGCACGGACCTCGGATGGGATTGTTCAGCCAGGTTCGTCCGTTGGCCGCATCGCGAGGGGGAAATCATGTCCCGCTAAATTTTCGAGGGGAAGGGAGAGGACGACCGGAAGCGTTCAGGGGACGACCGTTTCCTCCACCTCATGAGGCAGGTCGTGGGCCACGAGAACATGAAGCAGGGCCGCCCCATCATCGCCACGAGCATGCGCCTCCGCATCCACGTGGAGTGCGCCCCGGAGAGGATCATGGGCGAAATCCCGGAGATGCCCATCGTGATGGAGGCCGTCCTCCCCGAGAATCTCATGGAGATCATCGCCCTGAAGGGCCGCGAGCGGATGAGCGACGCAGGGAAGGTCCTCCGCCTCGTGAAAAAGGAGACCGTCCGGAACCAAGAGAGGGAGGCCCAGACCGTCCGGCACATGATGAAGCACGTGGTCCTCGTCCTCCGGTTCGTCCGGAAGGGGATCGACGCGGACCGCCGCCTGAGGGATTTCGCCCCCCGCGTGACTTCTTCAATCGATTTCGTGACCGTGAAGGGAGACCATCTCCGCAGGAACGTGGACCTCGACCAGAAGGGGATCGTCCTGCTGAGGGTTCGACCGATGCGAGAAGTGACATGACCTCAAGTCAGACGTCTGATTCCGTCGCCGAGGCAGAAGAAGCACGTTCAGAAGAGGCACTTCTCAGTGAAGGCGAGGCCATTCGCATTCCTCCTTCACCGGAAATTCCGCAGCGTCTGGCAAGCTGATTCAGGGATGCACGGATGCGATGTCAACTCTCGATCAGGCGGGGACAACTCTCCTGATCGAGAGTTCGTAATTTGAGGAGAGTCTTCGGACGATCAGGAATTCTTTGCCTTGTCTTCAGGGGTTTTCTTCTCCTGACCGCCCGGCATCAGGTCCCGAATCCAGATATTCCGGAATCGGACGGGATCCCCATGATAGTTCAGGCTCAATGGCTCCCGGAGCCCGTGGGGCTTGTATCGGGGAGCTTCGTCCCATGCTGTCGAGCCCTGAATCTCAAAGTGATTCTGGATCAGGACTCCGTTGTGAACGACGGTGACAAATGCGGGTGTTTTGATCGTGCCATCGTCGTTTCGTCGGGGAGCTGTGAAAAAGATGTCATAAGTTTGCCACTCCCCGGGCTTGCGCGAGGCATTCACCAGCGGAGGATGCTGTTTGTAAACGGCTCCACACTGGCCATCGAAATAGGTTTCGTTCTCGTATGAATCGAGAATCTGGATTTCATAGTGCCCCATCAGCATCACGCCGTTGTTGCCTCTCCCCTGACCCTTTCCTTTAACCTCGGGCGGAGTCGCGAACTCCAGATGGAGTTGGCAGTCTCCGAACGCTTGCTTTGTTTTGACGTTCCCGGTGGGAATTCCGTAGCCCTCCTGGAGTTTCCAGTTCTTGGATTCCACCCAGGCGTCTGTATTCTTCCCGTCAAACAGGACAATGGCATCAGATGGGGGAGCTGTCCCATCACCGGGAGTAACAACCGGGGGCTCGGGCCAATTGATTCCACTCTTCCATTCTTCAGCGGCGCACAGGACTCCGATGGCTCCAACAAACAAAAGTCCCCATCCGAAAAGAAGTCGCTGAGTCCGTTTCATCTTGTCTGATCCCCTTTCCGAATGCTGAGTTTGTTTATCAGGTCCTGCTTGACGCTGTGGCTCTCTGGTTTCCCGGCCGGTCAAGTTGCAGAGCGTGGCTTTGCCGGGACATGGGGCTGGCCGGATCGTATCGCATTGCATTGATCATCTTCGCTGGAAGGATTGGGTCAAGCTGCTCACTGCGCCCATCTGGTGAAATTGCTCATCATGACGAACGAATTACGACCGGGGATTCCTCCATGACTGGGGGAATTGGAGACCGATGAAACGAGTCGCCCGTTCCTGAAAACAGAGGAGACAGGAATGGGCGGATGTCGAATGAGTCAATATTGATTGGAAGGGGCAATTCCTCTGAAAAACGAAATCTGGAGAATGCGACTCGCGGTTCCGTATCGGGCGGGAATTCTCATTTTCTGAAAGTCGGTTTGACGCGACTGGACTTGCCTCCTTCCCACCTTGACGGCAGGGGATTGGTTGTTCTAGTGTTGCTCCTCTTCAGCACAATTTGTGTTGTGCCGGATCGAACAGGCATGACGAAACTAAGTGCGTGAAATCCCGTCATCTGGAACGGAGCAGAATGAAACAGCATCGTGGTTGGGCTGTTCTGTTTTCCAGTGCGGATTTTGGGCGGAAAAACGGCAGAGGTCGGTCTGCGCTCCGCCGATATGGATCACTTCTTAAATCACAGAAACAGGATTGAAGGCAGGAGTTATGGCGGATCTGATCAAGCCTCACGGGGGATTGAGTGAACCAGTTTGCGGCACTGTTCCGGAAGCAGAACAGGAAGCATTTCGGGCAGAGGCAGCAACACTCAAGCAGGTCCCGCTTTCGTCCGCAGACGTCTCCAGCGTTTACCGCTTCGCTGACGGGACTCTGAGCCCGCTGACCGGCCCGATGGACAGCAAGACCTACGATCGGGTTCTGGAAGAATCCGTCATCGAAAACAATGGAAAGAAGTATGCGTGGACGATCCCCATCGCTTTCCCGGTGACGTCTGCACTGGCCAAGACACTGGCGGTCGGTGAAAAAGTCGCCCTGACAACCCCCGAAGGGGATATCATCGCGACTCTGGAAATCAACGACATTTACGTCTGGAACAAGACGAAATACCTCTCCAGCGTTTATGGGACTGGCCGTCTGGATCATGCCGGGGCAGACATGGTCCTCAAGGGGCCGGATTCCGAGAAGGCCTACCTGCTCGGGGGAACCATTCGGGCGCTCCCGCAGCCCAAGCATCCGAAGTTTGGCAAGTACGTGCTGACCCCACGGGAAGTCCGCAAGCTGATCGCTGAAACTGGCTGGGATGCCGTCGTGGCCTTCCAGACCCGCAATCCGCTGCACCGGGCCCACGAATACGCTCTGGTATATGCACTGGAAAAACTCCTGAAGGATGGAAAGAACGCCGGTGCCGTTCTCAATCCTCTCATCGGGGAGACCAAGGGGGACGATGTCGACGCAGCGACCCGGATGGAGACCTATGAGAAGCTGATCACCGAACGCCAGATCGGGGATGGTGACAGCGATGTCGAGCTCTGGAGCAAGCGGGGCGAATCGGTTCCCGATCGCGTCAAGCTGTTGGGACTCGATATCAAGATGTTCTACGCCGGTCCAAAGGAAGCAATCATGCATGCCATTTACCGGCAGAACATGGGCTATACCAACATCGTGATCGGACGCAAGCACGCCGACGTCCCCTTTGCAGACGGAAGCAACATCTGGGGCGACTTTGACGCACAGGAACTCTTTACCAAACTCAACGGGGAGCTTCTGATTCAGCCGGTCAACGTCGGATTTGCTGCCTACTATGAGTCCATCGGACGCGTGGATCTGATGGAACGCCACAAGGACGAGAAGCCGCTCTTTATCTCCGGAAAAGACGTCCGCGCGACGCTCCAGCGGGGAGAAATGGTCGACCCACGAATCATGCGTGAGTCCACCAGCCGGATCCTTGCTGCGGCGATGAAACAGTAATCGTCCTGTTTTGTTGAGGAAACGTTTGAGGGGTTTCGCCACACTCAAGTCTTTGCGTGTGGCGAAACTTGTTTTGGAAACCTGTGACTTGAGTTAGGGGCAGGATGAGGCGTAAGGAAGTCGACGTTGCGATTCAGGCGGTGGCTGTTGCGTCACGGATTTGCCGAACGGTTCAACAGTCCATCACTGCAGAATCGCTGGAAAAAAAGGATCGGTCTCCTGTCACCATCGCGGATTACGCCAGTCAGGCTGTGATCTGCAAAATGCTGCGGGAAACATTTCCCGACGTTCCGATCGTTGGGGAAGAAGACGCCAGCGAGCTGAGTGCCCCAGAGAATCGAGAGTTCCGGGACAGAATCCTTTCGGAAATCCGGAAGGTGGGGATTGCTGCGACCCCAGAGGACCTCACGAACTGGATCGAAGCGGGCAATCACGATGCCTCGGCCGATCGCTATTGGACGCTTGATCCCATCGACGGAACCAAAGGCTTCCTGCGAAAGCAGCAATACGCGATTTCTCTGGCGTTGCTAGTTAATAAGCAAATTGAAGTGGCAGCGCTCGCCTGTCCGAATCTGATGGCCACGGCATCCTCAGGAACCGTCTTTTACGCGGTGCGTGGGGAAGGGGCCTGGATGCTCCCTCTGGATGCCCTTGAAGGCACTCCGGAGAAAATTCAGGTTTCCTCGATCGGAACCCCGGCGGAGGCTCGCGTCTGCGAGTCTGTCGAATCGGGGCACAGTGCGCATGACGAGTCAGCAGGCATTCTGGAAAGGCTGGGAATTCAGGCCGCTCCCGTTCGGATGGACAGTCAGGCCAAATACGGGGTTGTGGCCCGGGGGGATGCAGAAATTTATCTGCGACTTCCGACTCGCAAGGATTACGCGGAGAAAATCTGGGATCACGCTGGCGGTGTCCTCGTCGTAGAAGAGGCTGGGGGGCGGGTGACAGACATCGATGGGGCTCCACTCGATTTCAGTGCTGGTCCAACTCTGGCCCGAAACCGAGGTGTGGTCGTCACGAACGGGCTTTTGCATGAGGCAGTTCTGGGAGCGATTCGAGCAGGGCAGGATTCTGGCTCGTCCGCAGAAATCGGATGAATTTCAGACCTGTCAAATGCCGAAACTGGGATACGATGGCAAGAAGGGATGCCGGGGAAGGGGGACGTGTTGACCTGACGGGCAAACTCGACCACTCCGGAAACAATTCGTGAGGATAGGGTCGTCGCCCGGGGCTGAGATTCCCGGCTTTTTTCCGTCCCACAGAGCAATTTTTCTTGATCGACTCTGTCGGGACTGATAGCGTAATGGGCGAATCGCCAGCAGATGAATCGCATCCACGCGATGGTTCTTTGTTAAATCAGAAGTTGTCGCAAGACACGACGTACAGTTGACGGTTTCCGGTTCGGGTGAAAGAGCCTCGGCCGATCAATTCCGCGATGAGAATAGAGCTTGCCAGACGCAGGTTGTTTCTGCGTTAAAGCGGCTGATGAATCGTAGCGAAGGGCGTGAGGAGATTTGGAATGAACACTTCCGCTGCTGAATCCGCAAAAGACATCGATTTTGTCGAGGAAATCCGTCTTCGAACGTGGGCACGGCAGAATTACGCTCCTCAAAGCGAGCGGAATCGCTCTTGGCATCCGGTCGTTCTGGATGAAATGCGCCGCAAGGATCGTGAGCAGAACGAAAACCATCACGTCAGCTGATGAGTTTTTTCTCACAGGCCTTTTTCGCCCCTGCTTCTGTGTCTGACAGCTTCTGACTCAGCGGCGACGTCTTTCTGCGCGTTCGCGTTTTTCCGCACCGCTCCTCGTGGTCATCGTCTGTTTCTGAAGACCGCTGTCAGCAGCCTCGAGACGCAGGAACGCAGCCCGGTTGCTTTACAGAACAACACCTTCGTCTGTCAGCTCACAGTTTGTGCAGACCCCGGAAGAGGTCAGATTTTGGGGGTGCGTCGACGTCCCGCACCGGATGCAATCGCGCCAGGCTGCCCGGTTGCGGTTTGCAGCTGTCGCTGTCAGCTCTTCCAGAATCCGCCGGGTGCTCCAGGCGGGGAGCTGTGTCCAATGCAAGGTTCCGAGAAGGTTCGGTTGCAGCACGCGGGCACGGTCGCTGACCTGCTCGAGATGAAATTCCGAGACGGTGACCGTTATGTCGGTGAGATCGATGACAACTTCTCCTGGTTCCCCGCCAATCATCCGAACCGTCTCACCAGGAAGATTTTCCTTCGAGATCGGATGAGGAACGATATCTTCAAGAATGCTCACAAGTTGTGAGAATTCGAGTGGGTCAAACTCCGTCATCGTCGAGGCCTTTCAGGGGATTGTACGGCAAACAAGTCGGGCGGCCCATTGGCATTGTTTGATGCGATTTTCTTCCATCAATGGCGAAAACTCCAATGTTCTCACCCCACTTTTCAGAGAGATCTGAAAAGTGGAACCGACATTGGGCGCTTTACTGGCTTGGGAAACTCACAGCTTTCTGCTTACGATGCGGCATGGAGCCTCTATAATCGATCAAAAGGGGGGACGAACATGCTGCAGTCGACATTACCGATCATGAACGAGGGCGACGTGCCCTATGAAGATCCGCTTGATCTCATCGAAGAGATCGAACGGCTGAAGGTCGAGCAGAATGCGTCGATTCTCGCCCATTATTACGTCGACGGAGACATTCAGGACATTGCGGATTTTACCGGAGACTCTCTGAAGCTCGCCCGGGACGCGACGACGATTTCATCGTCGACGATTGTCTTTTGTGGCGTTCATTTCATGGCAGAGTCTGCGAAGATCCTGAGCCCCGAAAAGCGGGTCCTGTTGCCGGATCTTCTGGCGGGGTGCTCTCTTGCGGAGAGTTGCCCCGCAGACAAATTGCGAGAATTTCAGCAGCAGCTGCGTGCGAAAGGGCACGACATTGTCACCGTGGCCTACATCAACACATCTGCGGCGGTGAAAAGTCTGTGTGACTGGATCGTCACGAGCGGGAATGCACGCGAGATCATTGAAGAGCGGGTCCCGAAGGACAAGGAGATCCTGTTTGTCCCCGATCAGCATCTGGGCCGCTATCTGATGGAAGTGACCGGGCGGCAGATGATTCTCTGGCCGGGCTCGTGCATGGTGCATGAAGTCTTCAGCATTCAGGATCTAATTCGGGCAAAGCGGAATAATCCGAAGGCGGAGGTGCTGGCACATCCCGAATGTCCGGCAAACGTCCTCAATCTGGCTGACATGATTGGGGGGACGGAAAAAATGCGAAAATATGTCAGCTCTCTCAGGGACCCGAAGACGTTTCTGGTTGCCACCGAAGCGAATATGATTCACCCGTTACGGGCAATTGCGCCCTGGCATGAATATATTCCCGTTCCGGGGATCATGGCCGACAGCGGCGAGACTTGCGCCTGTAACAGGTGTCCCCACATGGCTCGGAACACCTTGCAGAAAGTTCGGGACTGCCTCAAATTCGGTCGACCGGAGATTGAATGGCAGCCCTATTTTGCACAGGCGGAGGAGGTCCTCCGCCGAAGTCTGTTGTCGTGATTGCAATCGCGACAGAAATTTTTGTCGTCTGACTTGAGGACAACGTATTGTTTGTCCATGATCTGTCGTCACGTTGCGCCGGAACCTCTGCCTGAACGAAGATTTCCATGCCCAAAGACACACTTACGATCACGGACAACCGCACTGGAAAAACCTACGAGATTCCAGTTGAACATGATACGGTGAAAGCCATCGATCTCCGGCAGATCAAGGTCAAGGATGATGACTTCGGATTGATGGCTTACGACCCGGGATATACCAACACCGCGTCGTGCAAAAGCACCATCACGTACATCGATGGAGACGCCGGGATTCTCGAATACCGGGGATATCCCATTGAAGTTCTGGCGGAAAAGTGCACTTACCTCGAAGTGGCCTATCTGCTGCTGCATGGAGAGCTTCCAACCCGAAAGCAGCTGCAGGAGTGGGAAGACTCCATCTGCTTCCACACGATTGTTCATGAAAACATCAAGCGGCAGATGGAAGCTTTTCGGTATGATGCCCATCCGATGGGGATGTTTATCAGCACCGTCGCAGCTCTGTCGACCTTCTATCCGGAAGCCAAAAAGGTCGGTTCTCCTGAAAACCGCAGCAAACAGATCAAGCGACTGATTGCCAAAGTTCCGACGATTGCAGCTTGTGCCTATCGTCATTCGCAGGGGCATCCTTATGTCTACCCGAATAACGATTTGAGCTACACCGAGAACTTTCTGGCGATGATGTTCCAGATGTCCGGAAATGCGTATCACCCGGAGCCGGCTCTGGTGCGTGCTCTTGAGGTTCTGTTCATCCTCCACGCTGATCACGAACAGAACTGCTCTACCAGCGTGATGCGAGCCATCGGGTCGTCGGATGCCGATCCCTATTCCGCCCTGGCAGGAGCTGCTGCAGCGCTGTATGGACCGCTTCACGGAGGAGCAAACGAAGCGGTTCTTCGCATGCTCAATGAAATTGGAACCAAAAAGGAAGTTCCGAAATACGTTGAGCGGGTCAAGAATGGTGAGATGAAGCTCATGGGCTTCGGCCACCGGGTCTACAAGAACTACGATCCACGCGCCAAGATCATCAAGAAGTGTGCTGAGGAAGTCTTCGAAGTCGTTGGCCGGAATCCGCTTCTGGATGTCGCATTGGAGTTGGAGCGGATCGCGCTTGAAGATGAATACTTCGTCAAGCGTAAGCTCTATCCGAACGTTGACTTCTATTCAGGCCTCATTTATCAGGCGATGGGGCTGCCGGTGACCATGTTCCCCGTTCTGTTTGCGATTCCCCGGACCAGTGGCTGGCTGGCACAGTGGAAGGAATCGCTTGAAGATACCGAACAGCGGATTCAGCGCCCGCGTCAGATTTACCTCGGAGAGCGGAAGCGGACGTTCGTGCCGTTTGAAGAGCGGGAATGATAGGTCTGACCGTTCCAGAGAGAACACGGGAATTCGCGACAGGTGCCGACCTCGCTCGAGGTCGGCTTTTTTTATTGTTCGTCCATGCGATCCGGAAGATCTGTCCAACTGGCTTTTTGCAGGGAGTGATCCTGCTTGCCATCTACGCATTGCAGCGTATCGAATGAGCAGTCTGTTGAGGACTCAAGCTGTCTGACTCGGTGTTGAGTTGGGCCGTTTTGAGTAGAGTCACCTCTTTTACCCCATCTGGAGCCTGCTTTTTTGAGGAAGTTGCTCTTTCAAAGAGCAACTCAGCTCACTTGGCACATCGTGTGCTCTTGTCAGGTCTGCCCGGCCCTCCGAATCGTCTGCTTCGGGGAGTCATTCGGTGGCACGTTCACGGATGAGATTGCTCCTTCACCGTCCGCAGGGAATGCGCTGTTCGGTGAAGAGAAAACAACAAACCGTTGAGGATCGCCGTCTGCGCTCTACCGATCGGGACAGGACGTTGTTTCCCACTTTCGCGCCAGATGGCTCCCTTAAAGAGTGTGAACAAGACCTGATACAGAACATGAAAACGCCTCAGGCAACTGGCTCTGAGGTGCCAGCCTGGACAGACACATGAACCGGTCTGCGGTCATCTGCGAGCATTTCCATTATACCCGGGACGAATTAACGGTCCTGATCGCGGCCCGGCAAGTGCGCAGTGTCCGGGGAATTCTGGCTCGCTTTGGGCAAGGCGCGGGATGTGCAACATGCTTGAGTACCATTGAACAGATTCTGAAAGAGCTTCGAACCAGCGAACAACTCCGGCACGCTGCGTGGGCATCAACAGAGCGCGTGATGCGAGTTGATGAAGCTGCTGAAGCCGAAGTGACAGTGACCGATGCACGAGTCCGAAGCATCTCGGATTTTCTTCATCACCGATATGCCCGAATCCGTCAGGTGTACTCACTTCAGATGGTCGTGACGGATAATGTCAGCGCCTCTTCACCGGCACAGTGGGCCGACGTTGGCGTGATCGTCCGACCGGATGAATATCAGGTCTATCTGTGTGGTCAGGGAGGGGATTGCCCCCGAAGTGGATTTTTACTCGCGATGTGTCGGACGCAGGAGCAGCTGGTTCGATGCCTCGATCGGTTTCTCATGTACTACATCCTGACAGCAGATCCGTATACCCGGACTGCGCCATGGATCGACATGCTGGCAAATGGAACACAGCATTTGCGCAGGGTCATCGTTGTTGACACACTTCGTGTCGGCGTAGAACTCGATGACATGTTTCAGACCGTTGCGGGCGCAGGAAGTCTCGCTGCGGGTTTCGATCCGCAGTCGTGCGATTCAATGGAAGAGGTCGCTCATGTGCATTTTGAACATCCCCCGGAAACAGTCATCTCCTTCTAAAGAGGGGTTGCTGCGCGTTCGTACAGATCGCCGTCTGTCAGGAGAACGTCCGGGGACACGTCTGCAACTGGATGTATACCCCCGGAAGTTTCGGAAGTCACATCGTCGCTGAGTCCAGACGAGCTCGCTTGGCCGGCAAGTCTGTCTGAGTCTGGATACGGTCTGGACTCTGTTTGGCCTTCTTGACCGCCTCAGATTGAACACGTTATCGCGCTTGCCCGCGGCGCACTGTCCCGTCTTCGTTTTCTTGTCACCGTCGTTCATTCTCCCCAGTTCTGATTGACTGGTCTGTTCCAAATGGGAAATCGTCGACGCTGATCAAGCTGATCCCTGTTATGACGTCTCATGAAACCCGTGAATCGCAGAAGTGTGCTGGGACTCAACTGTCCCGATGAGGCACCATGGACCCCATGCAGCTGGTGCGGGACCAGTTGCGGGCGTCCCACAGGCTTCCCCACCGCACTTCCGGACGCAGTTTTCCCCAGACAAACATCTCTTCGACCGTCCCGGTTTGCCTCTACGTACCTCAGCGAGCAACGGCTTACAGAACCGCAAAAGCGGAGCTGTTCCGGGGATCTGCATCCTGTCCCGTGGGACCTGGCGTTCAGGGAATTCACTGGTCGGTTCAAGGAAATCCAGTGGAGACATGGACCGAAGTCAGTTGTTGTCGTAGTCCCCGGACAGCTGCCGATTGAAGAACTGGCTTTTGCTCGTGATCTCGTTCATAACGGAATGGGAGCCCGTTGGGGGGGGATGTGTCTTGGGGAGGGACTCACTCAAACCCGATTGCATTTTGATGATCAACAGGGGAACCAGACTCCACTGTGCCAGCCGGATGATTTCAGAACAGCTGACGCCATTATCCTGATTGGTGCCCCATCTCTTCGCCCACACACCCAACGATATGGGATCAGGCCTGACGTCATTGAGATCCATGCCCAAGCCGGAAACGGGACGGAAGAGCCCCCTGAGGGGAGTCTCTGTGTGTCTCCCGGTGGAGAAGGGTTGCTCTTAAGAGGACTTGCCCGAACCCTGATGGAACTTTGTCTGGGAGGAGATCCATTCTCGCTTTCTGTTTTGCGATTGGAGTGGAGGGAACTGGCACTCGAATTCAGGGACGACGAACTTCCACACATCGCGGCTCAGTTGGGGATTCAGGAGAGCCAGATACGACAGCTGGCACGAAGGATTTTCCAGGCAAGACAGACATCAATCTGGTGGCAACTTGATGGACGCCAGAATGTGCCCCCAGCGTGGACTTTGGATGCACTGACCCTTGTCCGTGTCTGCCAGTTGATTGGTCAGCCCGATTCACGAGCCAATGTGGCGCTGGCGCCGTGTGGAGTCTTGGGCGCTCATCTGGTTGAGGAGGTTACTCCCCGGTTCCCGCTCGGACCCCAGCGACATCAGGCGACGCTCGGGAATGGCCCCACTTGGGAAACGATTCGAGAGGAAATAGAAAATGGGGAAATTCAGGGGCTTTGGGTTATTGGGACCAATTCCGTTTCTGATGCATCCGAGTTTCTGCCGCGATCTATTTTGAAGCATCTGGAATTTCTCGTTGTCCAGAGAGATTCCGTGAGTTGTCCCTTCGTCGAAGAAGCGGACCTCTGTTTTCCTTCCGCTGGATGGGGAGAGAAATCCGGGACCATCATTCTCCCTTCCGGTCTGGGGGTGACGAATGACCCAACACGGACCCCGCCGGGAGCTGCACTGACGGACTTTCAGATTTTCCGACAGGTTGCGAATTATTGGGGATGTGGGGCCCGATATGAACACTGGGAAACCTGCGACGGTCTCCTGAAGCACCTTGTCCAGGCCGCAGGGAAAGCGGGATGGCAACTCGAGTTCTCTGAAAATCCTGCGGTGATGCGAGGACGACAATTCTAAGCTGCCTTGTTGACTCCGGTCCCAACCATTCTCTCCCATCCCGGTGTTGCTGTGCTGGATTCTGCCGGAACGGAAGACCGGAGCCCTTCGAAACCCAAGGCGACGTTCCGGAAAGTTCCTGGGCGAGCTATGCTTCGGAGGGCAGAATGGAAATGCTCATGCAGCAATCTCATGGAATTCGCTTCAACGAGACGCAGTTCTGGGTGATCCATCGGCGGCGGGAATACGGCCCGTTCGACTATGACTGGAGTCCAGACATGCGTGGAATGGAGTTGCTGTATCAGGGGATCAAATTTGGAGAGATCTGCAGCGAAGGAGAAATCTTCGCGGATATGCGGGAGTTTCGACTTCCGATGCGCGTCGTGGAAGTGGCCAGCGTGGTCCTTGGAAGTATCGTTTTGGGAGTCTCCTGCGGATTCTCTCAGGCGGAACGGTCTGCCCTGTTGATCGACGTCCTGAAGCGATTTGACTGCGGCCGATTTCTTCCGGTGGAATGAGACCCCTCTGGGGTGTCAGCATTTCTTCATCTTCTGATGACCAGACAACTTCGGAGTTTTTCGCAGCGGCAAATCGGTCTTGTGCTGAATCCAAAAACTGCTGTAGGATTTTCAGGCGTTCGATTGCTGGACGATTTTCCAGCAACTGTCATCCACCATGAACCATTGAGATTGAGGGCCGATCTTCCAGACCAGAGTCACCGTCAAACAGAAATCATTGGAATCGCGAGGGAAATCTGAAGAAGGCGGATCGCCGATG
Source organism: uncultured Planctomicrobium sp. (assembly GCA_938015865.1). Classification (GTDB taxonomy): domain Bacteria; phylum Planctomycetota; class Planctomycetia; order Planctomycetales; family Planctomycetaceae; genus Planctomicrobium. The sequence continues at coordinate 10,620 of CALLWY010000051.1, read as the reverse complement.
AGGTCGTCTTGTTGCGACTACAGTCCCTCCACCGAAAAAATCCCCATGGAAAGGGGATCGATGTGCCTTGTCAGGATGAGTTTTTGAGTTGGGAATAACGCAAGCCTGGAAGTCTCCAGCGGTTGTGTTCGTCCTCAACCGACAGAATGGTTGGACAGGGCACCAGAGAACAGGACATGGAACAGTCGACCTCAAACTCCAGAGAAGTGGGCCTGTTGACAGCCCTGATCCTCTCGTTGACTCGGGTCGTCATCCGTTGGCCTGGTGTGACGCTGAGCCTCTGCGTCGTCATGGCACTGATCTCACTCGGGATCACGGCCCGCTTTCTGACGTTCAAAACCGATCGCGCTGATCTGATCAATTCGAAAGCGGATTTTCATCAGCGGTGGTTGCGGTTTCAGGAACTTTTCGGGGACGATTCCGATATCGTCGTTGTCATTGAAGGTCCAGATGAACACGCCATCAAGCCGGTGATGGACTGGATCGGGACACGACTGGAATCAGAGTCGGATCTCTTCACTCGTGTCCTGTACAAGATTGATCCAAGTGCCCTGCAGAGTCGTGCCCTGCAGTATCTCTCCCCGGCGGAACTGGAAAAGGCCAATCAGCGGTTGGAGATGTATGCCCCCATTCTGGCAGGCCACTGGAGCCGTGCCGGACTGGAATCGTATTGTCGGCGACTTGCCAGCTACATTCAGCATTCTGCCGAACAGGGAGCAGAGGCCGAACTGGCCGGGGCACTCGCCCAATCACAGGCCTTGATCAATAGTCTGGCCCGGTTTCTTCACGATCCGCAGAACTTTGTATCTCCCTGGCCGGAAGTGATCTCTCAGAGTGCCTTCCCTTCGTCGTCCCGGCTGGAGCCGCAATATCAGTTGACCCCCAGCGGGAAAATGGGATTTGTTCTTGCGCTGCCGAGAATGCGGGCAGACAACTTCAACGGCAAATCGGAATCACTCAAGGAACTGAAGAACATTCTGGCGGAAGCCCGGTCCGAATTCCCCGGAGTCCAGATCGGAGCGACAGGGATTCCGATCCTCGAAGCAGAGGAAATGGCCCGGTCCCAATATGACATGTCTCTTGCATCGGTGATCTCCACGATCGGGGTCACACTGGTGATGCTGTTTGGGTTTCGAGGCCTCCGGCATCCCATCTTGAGCATGCTGATGCTGTGGATCGGCTTCTCATGGACGCTGGGATACATCACCCTTGCCGTTGGTCATCTGAATATCCTTTCGGTCTCCTTCGCAGCGATTCTGATTGGGCTGGGATGCGACTATTCCATCCATTATCTCACTCATTATGTCGAGTTGCGGCGGTCCGGGCGGAGTCTGGAAGACTCGCTGTACCAGACGGTTCGAGATGTGGGGAGTGGCTCGGTCACCGCTGCGATTTCCACCTCCCTGTCCTTCTTCTGCGCGACCCTCACCAACTTTCTGGGAGTCTCTGAGCTGGGGATCATTGCTGGTGGAGGAATTCTTCTGTGCGCTTTGGCCACGTTAACCGCCCTGCCAGCGATGATCATTTTTGCGGATCGAAATCGCAGCACGCAGCAGATCCCCAGTCCGTTTGAAGGGGTGCTGCTTCGTCGAGTGATTCGACGATACCCACGTGTGGTGACCTGCCTATCTTTGCTGCTGGTTGCCGTGCTGGGAATCCAGATGTTTGAGTGGAAAGATGGTCGGATCACCAGCAAGGTGAAGTACGACTACAACCTGTTGAATCTCCAGGTTCAGGGGCTGGAAGCGGTCGACCTTCAGGAACGGATTTTTGCCGAATCGAATGGGTCGCTGTTGTTTGCGGTCTCAATTGCCGACTCTCCACAAAGTGCCCGGCTGTTGAAAGAGAAGCTTCTTGAGCTGCCGACGGTGTCCCGCGTCGATGAACTCGCTTCGTATCTGCCAACCTATCCCGCGTCGGAGACAAACCTTCTGGTTCAGGCAATTCACGCCCGGCTCAGCGGGTTGTCCGAACTGCCCCGGGAGTTTCCACATCTCAATCCGCTGACACTTGGGCAAGGACTGGAATCCCTGTTCCAGACGCTGAAGTCCCGTCCCGAAGAGGGGGCGCAGATTGCGGCAGCTACTCTGAACAATATCCTCGACGTGCTGGAGCAGTTGTCACTGGAACAACAGTTACAGGTCTTCGGGGGCTATCAACAGGGACTGCTGATGTCACTGCACCGTCAGTTCCAGATGCTGGCTGCGATTTCGAATCCAACGCCCGTCTCTGCGTCGGATTTCCCTGAGGCATTGCGAAGTCGTTTTGTCTCAAAGACCGGGGAATGGCTTGTTCGGGCCTATCCCAACGCACAGATTTGGGACGAAGAACCGCTGCGGGAGTTTGTGACGGACATTCGATCGGTCGACCCGGAAGCAACCGGGACTCCGATGCAGAACTATGAAGCGGCGGGACAAATTCAGGACAGCTACATGGTCGCCTCCATGTATGCCCTGGCGGCGATCCTGCTGGTGCTGTTGCTCGACAACCTTCGTCCCGGAATGATGCTGGTCGTTCTGGTCTCTCCACTTGTCGTGGTGGGATTCTGGTATGCTCTGGCCCGGGACTCCGTGCTCGTGGATCAACCGATCTGGTTCCTTGGGCTGTATGTCGGGGTGGCGCTTGCTGTCTCCGCGATCTTCAATTTCACCGCCGTCCGAAATACGGTTGTGGCCATGCTTCCGCCCGCGCTGGGGTTGATTCTTGTCTTTGGAATCATGGCACTCATCGATATCGAGCTGAATCCCGCCAACCTCATTGTTCTTCCCCTCATTATGGGGATTGGAGTTGATGAGGGTGTGCTGGTGATTCACGATTACCGGACCCAGAAGGGAGCGTACGAAGTCGGGGCCAGTACGATTAATTCCATCATGATGACGTCAGTGACATCAATCATGGGCTTCGGCAGTATGATGATTGCCTCACACCGCGGATTGTTCTCGCTGAGTGTTGTTTTGACCATTGGCGTGGCGACCTGCCTGTTCGTTTCGCTGGTCATGCTTCCTGCCATCCTGACATGGCTCTCACGGAGCCGCTTACAGGGCCAGAACCAGACCCGGGATCAGGAACCCGTTCCAGAACCGGAGGAGGTTCCTCACATCGTTCCGATGATCCCGCCGTCGACCGTGGCTGATGCTGCGTAAGCGGTCCTGCAGCGAACTGCATGGAGATTGAGATGGAAGAACCTGCTCTCGGGTGAATGTACATCGAGAACTGGTATGGAGCCGTGACGTCGACCACCCGGTTGCCATCGCATTTTGCGAAAGTCATTTTCCCCCGGGGGGGGTGAGGCCCATCTCCGCCAGCAGGAGCTTCATGTCTTCCCAGACCGGTTTTTTGGCAGAGGGATTTCGAAGCAGATACGAGGGGTGATAGGTACACAATACCTTTGCCCGTCCATGCTGATAGAACCGCTGGCGCATTCGTCCGATCGGATCTTTTACTCCCAACAGATTCTGCGCGGCACACGAACCCCAACAGACAATGTATTCCGGGTCAACAATCGCAATCTGACCATCCAGATATTCGCGGCAATTCGCCGCTTCCTGTTCAGTGGGAGTCCGGTTCTCCGGCGGACGACATCGAAGGATGTTGCAGATATAGATCTCGGATCTCGTCCAGCCGCAGGCTTCGATGATCTTCGTCAGAAGCTGCCCTGCCTTCCCGACAAACGGCTCCCCTGTCCTGTCTTCATCTGCTCCGGGGGCCTCTCCGATAAACATCACGCGCGCCTGCGGGTTTCCGACGCCAAAGACCGTTTGCGTTCTGGTTCGTGCCAGCTGCGGGCAGCGGACACAATTCGCCACGCACGCAGCAAGCTGTTCGAGCTTTGCCGCTCGAACAGGGAGTGGATCGGTGTTCTCAACGAGATTGCTGGGGGGGGGAGTCTCTGGTCGTGCTGCGGCCATCTCTTCTCCAAACAGGGGAATTGGTGCTTCCTTGATTGGGGGGGCAGCATTAAGAGAACGGGGGTCCGGGCGTGATCGTGCGGTAAACCGATTGACTCCTGAGGGGGACCGGGATGGACTCGACGGAGAATCTCCATCACCGGCAGCAGTAACGGGCGATTCTGGAACAGCCACTTTCGGAACGTGGGTTAGTCCGGCGGCCAGCCAGTCTTGAAGAAACTGATGGGCGGCACGGGAAGCACGGTTCATGGTGGACTCAAGAGGAAACTTGGGAATCGTTCATATTGCACTGGGAGTCCAACGGAGGACGAATCGGACAAAAGACGACTTCGTTCGACCATTTCCCAGATGTGCCCAGCATAAGAAACTCGACCTCCGCAGGCCATTGTGGATGCGGAGGTCGAGTCTGGGAGAATGTCAATTCCGCGGTGAGCTGCTACTCCTCAGGCAGCCGTTTGACGCGGATGTTTTTGAAGTGAACAACACTTCCGGGGTCGTGCGCCTGCAGAGCAAATGTTCCGGAACCGAATCGTCGGTTTGGCCAGTTGGGGTCCGGCTGGAAATTATCCGGTTCCGTGTAGTCCGCTGCCACTTTCCCATCGACCTTGATGATCACCCGTTTGCCTTGAACGATCACTTCCTGTGTCCACCAGGTGTCATCCTGAATGAGCTGCCGGTGCTGATCCTTCACCGCATAAAGGCTACCAGTCTTTCGCGGGTCTGAGTTGTAGGTGTTATTCACCTGTGTCTCAAACCCATGAGCCGGCCAGCCCTGATCCTGATATTTCGTGTGAAAGTAGATCCCTGCATTGCTGTTCGGGGCTGCTTTTACATCCACCCGTAAGACGAAGTCTTTGAATGGGGCATCTTCTCCGACATAAAACAGGTGGCTGCGAGGTCCTTTGGCAATGATCTCGCCGTTTTCGATCTTCCAGCTGTCGGGGTTTTCGTTGATCTTCCAGTTGTTGAAGGTTTTTCCATCCCACAGCGAGACAAATCCCTCTTCATCCTTCCGGTCAAGAGACGCGACGGCGCTTCGGACTGTTGCCAGACAGAGCTCGAGATCGGATAACGGGTTTTGCGGGTTCTCTTCGTATTCAATGGACAGGTTCTTGTCGTAGCCAATCCGCCGCAATTCCCGCAGCAGACCGATGACATTGAGATCTCCCTCCCCAAGAATCGTGAACTGCTTCTTGTTTCCTTTCCCGTCGTTTCCATACAAGGTCCGGACATCCTTGAGGTGGACCCCGAAGACCCGCTTGCCAAGCTGTTGAACGACGCTGACCGGGTCTTCATCGCTCCGCAGATAATGTCCGGTATCGACGCAGGCTCCAATCAGCGGGTGACGGTCCTTACAGACGGCGAGGACATCGGCCACCTTGTCATAGCGGTGCCCAGGGCCGTGATTGTGAATCGCGATGGGGATCTGGTACTCCTCAACAAGTTTATCGAGAAGATCGAACGTCGCTGCATCCTTGTTGGGGTCAGCACTAATGGACCACAGCCCCATCGCCTTGGCGAAATCGAAAACTGCACGGGCCTTGGTCTCGTTGCTGTCGAATCCGACCACCCCCCAGGAGACCAGTTCAATGTCGGCATTCTTCAGCTTTTCTTTTTGCTCCGCGACATAGCCCGGGACTGCGCCCATGGGAATGTGTCCGGGATAGGCTTCCCAGAAACGCACTCCTAACTTGCGGGTCTGTTCCAGGGCCTCGTCCACTTTGAAATGACGCAGGCTGTAACTCTGCAGGCCGATCTTGAATCCCCCGTAAGGATCATCCCCGTTTTCGGCGGCAGTGACCGGATTCCATTTCAGGAAAGAGCCAGCGACCAGCCCCAGTGCGGAAGACTGGAGGAAGGAACGGCGGGAGACTGACAAATGAGTGGGCGCGTATGGTGTCATTTTGGGTTACTCGGGTGGTTGAATCGAGAAGAATTGATTGGTTTGGAGTATCGCGTGCGAATCAGGTCGGTTTCAAGTTCACCACTCACCATAGGCCGGAGAACCGGTTTTTTCGTCAAGTTCGATCGTCTGGGGGTCGATGTCATGGGATATAGGAAGGAGTGCGCGCCCCTTTCTTTTCTGGGCACCGATTCGGCAGGACACAGGTAAGAGACTGAGACAGCCTTCAACGTCGGGAACCGAAGAAACTGTCTGGATGTGAGTGGACTTGCTGAACGTGTATTTCAGAGAAGTTCTTGCAGCGAACTCCCGATGATCTGACAGGGCATTTCTCTGTTTCGACATCTGATCCTGTTTGGCACGGAAGCCATCTGATGGCATGGATTCGACAGTATTCCTGGTTTGTGCTGGCCGCATTCTGTCTCGTCGGCTCTCTGATCATGGTCTGGACCACGGATGTCGAGCTCCCTGTGAGTGCCACTCCCCCTCGGACTCTTCCAGACCATAGCCGTATCGTTCGGAATCTGCAGGATCTGAACAAATCGGGCTCAGTGGAGACGCACGCCCCTCCCCTTCTCCAGACAATGAATGAGGGACGCTCCAGAGAAATGGTGATGCTCGCTCCAGCGGGGGTTCCGGGACGGTGGGCCACTCCGATGAATACCGAGTCGAAGTTGGTCCCCAGAGAGCATTTCACTCCAGCTGGTTTTCTGCAGCCTGAATCCGCTGCAACTGAAAATCCTGTCTGGTTTTCAGGAACAATTGAAGATGCCGGCGACGCCAACGACGGAATTCATGTCCGTCAATAAATAGATCGCCTTCAGGTCCGCAATATGTACGAAGCACATTGGAAACTGAGTCAGCGACCCTTTGAGGATGGAGCCCTTCCGGAGTTCTATTTCCCCGGGGAGTCTCACGAGACAGCACTCCTGAAGCTGCGTTATCTCATCGCCCAGCGAAAAGGGATTGGGGTGATTGCGGGGGAACATGGACTTGGAAAGTCCTATCTGACGCACGTGCTGGAGTATGAATGCCGCGATGGAGAATGCGGACCGTTCCTGCGACTCGTCTTTCCGCAGTTAAGCCCAGCTGCCACGCTTGCCTATTTTGCCAGCCGTCTTGGATGCAGCGTCACGGCACGCGATCCGGAAGATGTTGTCCTGCGGGCAATGGAATGTCAGCTGGAAGCGATGCAGGAACAAAAGCAACATCCTGTGTTCATAGTGGATGACGCTCACCTTCTGGAGGTGTCTCATCTGAATTTGCTCCGTCAGCTCCTGAATCTTCGCGAGAATCGTCGGTCTGATTTCTCGATGATTTTATGCGGTCGGACCGAGCTGATTGCCCGTCTGCACCGCGTTGCGGGGCTGGACCAGCGAATTGTTGTCCGGGCAGCGTTGGAACCATTGAAACGGCACGAAATTCTTCCCTATCTGCAGCAGCGTTTGAGCGTTGCCGGGCGGAGTGACTCGTTGTTTGATGCCCAGGCGGTTCAGTCAATCTGGGAGATCTCCCAAGGGATTCCCAGACGGATCAACCAGCTGTGCGATCTTGCACTCCTGGTCGGATACGTCGACGAACTGACGGCGATTCACCGGGTCGAAATTGAAGCGGCGGCGGATGAGATCCAGACCATCGCCGCCTGATCCCCTGCTCTGATACGCCCCCCGAAGCCCAAATTGCTTTGTTGCGCTGCTGCGGGTGTTGCAGTCTGACATGGTTTTCTCCCTCAGGTGTCAATCCCAACTTGAACTTTTTCCCTGCCCGCAAATTCGTCTTGTCGAAATTGCAAAGAGCGGGTAGGGTCCGTCGTCAGCATGGAATTCCGGAGGGACTCCACGCTGAAGTTCATGATGGGAAACATGCTCCCGTGTGGCGAGATCAGGAGCTCGGAACATCCACGTTTCCCGTCATTCATGGATGAGAAAAAGGATGACCGCCGTCCGATTCGGCTCAGAAAATCGACGCTCCATGGCGATGGTCGGGGGCGTTTGGTCGAGCCGGGACGATCCGCTCGGACCCGCGGTCGCAGGGAGGCAATTTCATGGAGCGCCCCATTCGGGTCCTTCAAGCGGCTGATCTGAATTTACATGAACCGCTTGTGTCGGTGGGAAAACTTCCTCCACCGCAACAGGAGATCTATCAACAGGCACGGGAACTGGCCGCCATCCGGCTCTTTGATGCTGCGATCTCCCGAAATGCGGACGTCCTGTTACTCACTGGAACGCTGACGAGCTTCGAGCAAGAACCTCGTCTGGCCTGCTTTCTGTTGGAACAATTTCGGAGACTGACCGACGCGGGCGTCCAGATTCTCTGGGCGGCAGGCGGAGCCGGTTCTCTTCCGGCATGGCTACTTGATCCCAGTTTGATTCGAATCGTTCGACCCGGAGAATGGGTGTCGTGTTCCACCAGAGACGGCCATCATTCCATTCGCGTACACCATTCCTCGCAGGGGGAGTTGACGTCTCACGCTTCCAATGGTCGGGCTGAATCACACCACGACGTCGTCATCACCATCTTGAATACATCCGTTGGACAAACGGTTTCCTGCAAGACTTCGCAGTCCACCGAGTGGAAGCAATGCGACATCATTCCCCTTCACCATTCCGGTCCCGAATCGACTGGGGCAAGCGGGTTCATGGTGATGGATTTCCACCAGAATGGACGCATTGAAGTGGATCGTGTCAGCTGCTCCGTCGTTAACTGGACGACAGAGACAGTCGATGTGAATCCACATCAAACTCGCAGTTCACTCATTCAGGAAATCGGTCGACGGCTCGAAGCTCATCGTTCCCGAATGCAGGCGAAGTTGCTTTGTGTGAATTGGGTTCTGGCTGGTTGCGGTCCTGTCTGGGAAGAACTTCTGACGCAGGAGACGACTCCCCTGCTTCAGGAGATTCGCGGTCTGACTCAGTCCGACTCGCGCATCTGGTCCGCTCGACTGGAATACGACCCCGCAGAAGAACAGCAGCAGGAATGGAAAGAGTCGTGGCCGTTTGCTGAAGCGATTGGTCAGCTGGATCACCTCGGGGAGGGAGATCTGCAAGCTGCTGCGGCCACACCCCATCTGGCCAGTCATTTTAATCGAAGTGACAACGGCGAATTCATGAGTCATCGGGTTCTCTCCCGTTGTCGATGGCGGATTGCCCGGGACCTGCGCCCGACGGTGACTGCTCATCATCGATTCGAACACTAACCGCAAGCCGCTCCAGCTGACATTCCAGCAGGAACCGAAAGGACCAGGAGGAAGAGATGCAATTTCAACAGATGAATGTGGAGGGCTTCGGGACACTCTCTGCGTGCCGGATGGAAGGACTTTCCTCGGGCCTGAATGTCATTTACGGCACTAATGGGGCCGGAAAGACGACGCTCGTCCGATTCCTCTCCGGGGTTCTTTGTGGTTTCGACGAAGCACGCCGGCTCCGACTGCTTCCTCCGCTCAAGGCTGGGACGCCCGGTGGAAGCATCCGGGTCAAAATGGGAGCCGGACTTTACGACGTCATTCGACATGCCCGCACGGATCATAAGGACACGCTGGCCATCTCGCTGATTCAGGGAACAGCGAATGAGGTCACGGCGCTTCGAAAAACGATTCAGTCTCTGCCTGCCGATCTGGTTCAGACTCTTGCCATGGCAACCGGATTCGGAACTCATGATCTGGCAGGACTGGTCCAGCTGGCCCAACGACATGGTGTCGAGCTGTATTCCCGGACTAACTCGGGTGCGTGGATGACTGATCACATTCGCGCTCTGGAGGCGGAGCGGGATCGTCTTTCCCGAATCGCTCCCAAAGACGGGGATCTGCTCACCCTGGAGAAAAAACGTGATCGACTGGCCCACGAACTTCGTGAAACCTGCCAGACCCAGATGGATCAGCTTGCGAAATGGCAACATTCCCTGAAGACGTTGCGAGAGCGTATTGAAGCCCTGATCAGGGAGCGAGACTGGCTCGATCTGGAAATTCAGTCCGTGCAGACCGATCTGACGGAGATACAGGACCGGCTCTGGTCGACACGGACCACCGTTGTTCAGGAGGTCGAGACAGTTCAACAGCCCGTGGTTGAATCAGAACCGAAGTGGGTGAGCGAACTGGCAGCCATTGATCGCGAGATCGGGCACATTCAACAGGTCCTTCGCGATCTGGCGGGCAGCCGCATGCATATCTCCGTGAGTAAAGCGGCACTGGCTGGGGCAGAGGTTCCCGATGTGGAATCCGTCCTTCAGCGCCAGCGGCAGTCGCTGTCGATCATCGAGTCGCAATGCAATCAGCTCACCGCTGTTCTTTCCAGTCTGTCTGAGACGTCGCAGTGCATCTGTGGCACTCGATCGGGCGCACTACAGACAAAAGTGGACAGAATTCTTCAGCAGGTCTGGCTGATCTGTCAGGAACTCGGACGCCAGCAATCGGCACATGAACAGGAACTGTTGCAATCCCAGCGGGAAGGGGTGGATCGTTGCGAACATGAACTGATTCGTCAGATCCAGCGTCTTCGATTGCGACGTGATCATCTTCTGAATCAGCGGGGACGGACTGACGCAGACCGCATCCATTTCCGGACAAATCACGAATCGGCAGGATGCGAATGCGAGGGGCACGACCATGCTGTCGCGGATTGGGAAATGCCTGTCCACCGCACCGCGTCGAAGCCGCAGGTCATTGTCACAGAACGAACCGTTACTGTCTCGGCAGCCCGACCGGGGGACGCTGAATTGGACCGCTCCCTGCTCGTCCGTCTGCGCGAACTGCGACGCCGTAAGGAGGAGGCCGTCTCGTTACTTCGGACGGCTCGGGTGGGACTGGCACAATTG
>CALLWY010000050.1 GCA_938015865.1 uncultured Planctomicrobium sp. | reverse complement strand
ACGCCAGTTCCTGAAGTACCCATGGCCAAGGAATATCGATGAGTTGTCGCAGGTTGTTCAGGAAGCGTGTCGACGGGCGACTTCACCGGTGATTGATGTCGCGGATCTTCCGTTGCAGTTTACAGCGGGGGTTCAGTTTCGGGAGGTCCGGCCGCCGAAGCGAATCGTCTCTCTGGATGAGCACCTCATGTCGGTCGAACGGGATCTCATTGTGCGCGCCCTGCATTCTTCACGGGGAAACAAGGCGCAGGCAGCGGAAATTCTCGGCATCCCTCGAGCCAAACTCTATCGTCGGCTGGAAGCTCTCGGATTGGTGGACGAGTCCGACAGGCAGATAGACCCGGAAACGCAGGATTGATCTGCTCCCGTCTCAGGTGGACTCTCGAACCACCAGCACCGGTTGAATCACACGATGCTCGGGAGGGCTGTTGCTGTTTGCAGACGAGAGAGACTGTTCCATCAGGTCCAGCGCCGCCTTGGCGTATTCTTCATGTGCCTGATCAATCGTTGTGAGAGCAGGCTCTATGATTTCGGCGATATCAAGATTGTCATAACCGGTGACGGCAACATCGTCGGGGACGCTGAGGCCATGTCGCCGCAGCCCCTGGATTAATCGGGCTCCCCATTCATCGTTCGAGGCAATGATGGCATCGGCTTTCTGTCGAATCACCAGACGCTGAATACAGGCGTCGACCGATTCACGCGTCGGCTTCTGGAATCGGTCCGGATTCTCCCAGATCAGTTTCGGGTCATTCGGGAGTCGGTGAGCTGCCAGAGCAGACTTCCAGGCATCCCGTCGGACCGGCATGAGTTGGTCGGTGTTACTCCAGAGTTCCAGACCGATGCGCTTCCGCCCCCGTTCGACAAGATGATCGACAAGCATTTTAATCGCTGCAGCCGTGTCGACCCTGACAGTGGGATGGGATTTCAAAATCGGGGCAGCATGCAGAACCAGCCCCGATCGCCCTTTGAAGACTGGCTGAAGGGCGGCCCGGGTGTCTTCCATCACATCAAAGAGGCAAAGGACACCGTCGATCCCTCTGTCGGCGAAGTCATCCAGGTATCTCCCGACATCCTGCAGGTCATGATGAACCTGACCAATCACCATTCGGTATCCGCGTCGCTGGGCCTCCACTTCCACTGCAGAAAGGCGTGCAGAAAAAACAGCGGTATTCACCGTGTTCACGATCACCCCAAGCATCTGGCTCGGCTTGCCTCGCAAGTACTGGGCGGCCCGATTGGGGCGGTAGTTCATCTCGCGGGCGATCTTTAACACCCGCTCACGTGTTTCCTGCGAGACCCGGACACTGTTGACTCCCGAATTATTCAGAATATGTCCGACCGCAGCGCGGGAGACCCCCGCCTTCTTGGCAATATCAACCAGACGGACCTTTTGACTTTCAATGGGCATTGTCAATTCATTCCTGAATCGGACCGGATGAATTTCGTTACTCATCAGTCAAAATGAGGGATCTGACCCTGTCTGATGAATCAGCGGACCACATCGACACTTGTGATGAGATTTGATGAGCAGGATGAGCAACCGAAATGGATGACATTCGCGACGTCAAAACACATTCCGAATGGAATCAGATCTGTGAGTTGTACTGTTTCGACAATGCGAATCATGAAACGTTTAGACTAACGACCATTGCCTGATCTGTCACAGCCAAAAGGTGGGAATTCCTGTCCATCCGGGATGCGATTTTCAAGGGGCCGATTCATCGCCTGTGATCTTGTCGTCGGTCGAGGCAGGAGTGAACCGGAGTCCTCGTGGACCGACATGGCTGACGATCCGCGCGGATCGACACAGGTGGAGAACGATCTCTTCAATGGTAGTGTCGCGAAGATCGGCAGTGATCGGATTTTGAAGAGTCTCTTCCGGAAGGGCAGAGAGATCGAATGGAATCGCTGATATCTCTTCGAGTTCCCAAAGTAGATCTCGAAGTGGAACCGGGCGAGACTGATCATAGTGTGCAATTTTCTGCGACAGACGCGATTGAAAGTCACCCTTGGTTGCCGGATTTTCCGCCAGCGGAGCGTCGATCGGGGCCTGCTCTCGCATGGGGGGCTGCTCAGATGGAGCAACTTGGGGCAGCACGGGCGGAAGAACGGGTATCGGGGGTGGAGAACCGTTCGTCGACGATGAGCTTTCCCCGGGCATTGCTTCGTGGGAATGATCAAGGCTGTTTCCATCCGCCATGGCAGCCATGCGGCGTATGATGACCGGGTCTGTCTGCTTGCTGATTTCGCGGACGCTTCCATCCGCCATCAGGACCAGCATCCGATCGCTTTGCCCCGTACCAAATCCATCGGGACCGTTGAGATACGGTTCCTGTGTCAACGACCGAATGCCCGCATCGCCCGGGGCGGCCCATGACCGGAGCCGGGACTGGACGCCGGCAATCATCATGGTGTTCGATAATCCATCGGTGACATCGCTCAACCGGGTGGATCGAATTGAAGAGAAGATCCCTGCGCGCGGGTGGTCCCGATCGAGTTGGGCCGCATCGACGCCCACCCCGGAAACTCCAACGTAGTGACTCGCCGGGTAGCCATCATCGCCCGCTTTTTGGGGGATGTTGGGATTATCGAAGAGAGGAAATCGTCGCCGGACAAACCGGTCATTCACGGAAGCATCCCATCCTGCCTCCCAGTCAATGTGCTCGCGGGGAAGAACGGCCATGGCAATCTGGCTGATCCATCCGGGGGAGTTTTTGCTTTGAGCGGGAATTTCAAACGAGACTCCTTCCCGAGAGAAGGTTTCTAGCATTTCCGAATGGATTCCTGTCAGTTGCTCTCGGATCGCCTCGCTGGAGGGATCTGCTGTGGATTTCTCTGCTGGGAGTGTCTCAGCAGGCCCGTCGGCACCGGGGGAGGACTCCTCCTGAGTGGAGTGGGGTTGCCCTGCCGGACTGATTCCCGATGGAATGTCTTCGTTCTTGTCAGATGCGGGAGTTTCTGCCACAGCATCGTTTTTCTGCGGGGCAGGACGGATCAACAGGACGATCAGCAGCAGAAGGCCAATGGCGCATCCAGCCCCGATAAGAAATTCGCGGGAGATCCTTCTCGTTGGGACCGGGAGGTCAGATGCGGTTGACGGAGTGGGCGTTGTTACAACAGGAGATGACGGAGGGTTCGCGGGAAACGGTTGCTTGAGAGGAGAACCCCTTAGTTGTTTGCGTTCTTTGGATGGGACAGCGACTCCTTGAAGTCGGTCGCCCATCTCCTGAATCAGAACCGGGTCTCCGCACTCAGGGCAGGCGATTGTCTGACCGCGAAAGCGATCATCGCGCATCCGCAACATAGTCGAGCAGTGAGGACAGCGGAATTCATGCATAAGGCATGTCCTTCACGTTGAGCATGTGCTTCCTGTGGAGTTGGAAGAACCGGAACGCAATCGTTTGCCGACCTCAGTGCGTTGGGGACAGCTCAAGGTGATCAATTTCGCCTAATGAAATGCGCACAATGATGATTGAACCAATTATAGCGATCAGAAGGGGGATTGCAGGGGCGTTATCTTCGGTATGGTCGACGGGATTTGTTGTTGTCTTTTGGAAACGCTCCCTTCTCTTCAAGATTCCGAATACCGAAAATCTTAAGATGAAGTCATCTGAAACGCGATGAACTGAGACGGGTTTCTTCGTGAGGCCGCGCAGGTGGTGAGTCTCCCCCGGCATGTGCCATTGAGGGGGGATGGAGGATTTGACCGCCTGCTGATGGACGTGCGGCATTGCGAGGGGCGTCAGTCACATTGCGCAGAATGGATTTGCTTTGGGCCTCTCGACAGGAGGGGGGGCAAATCCACGTTTCTGTCGGATTCAACCACCGGTGAGATGAACCGGGAATATACGAGCTGGGAACTTGGCTGCTTATCGCGAACAGATCACCCGTGCACTGGATCTCCTTTCCGAAGGTTTGACACCTTACGTGGAATCGAAGTTGCGCGCTGTTCATGGTGAGAACTGGCCCCGGGTTGTGTCCAGCAGCTTTCGCGATGATCGGGGGCGGGTTGGAACGGATCGGGTCGACTGGGATGCTCATTCCCTTCTAACCGTGATGTGGGACCAGTGGAATTCGACCTTCAGGACCGATCTGGGGCACTTTGAGAGAAGCCTGGTCAGCGAGCTGCGCGAGGTCCGAAACCGCTGGGCCCATCAGCAGAATTTTGAATTCGATGATGCCTTCCGGATTCTCGACAGCGTGGACCGATTACTTTCTGCAGTGAAGGCAGAAAATGTCGCCTCGATCAAGCGGGAAAAGTCCGATCTGCTGGAGTCTCATGTCGCCGATGAGGTTAATACACAGGTCCAGCGGACCGCGTTCCGGCGAAACAAGATCTGGATTATCGGAATATATACACTCTGCTGCATTCTTCTGGTGATGCATGCATGGCTTGCAGGGGGGTCCGGAAATCTGGCGCTCATCTCCATCGTGCTGCTGGTGTTTATTTATCTGATCTATCAGCAGTTCAAAATGGAGGCTCCCTTGCTGTTCGGACCTCGGGAATGTCCCCGCTGCCACCGCATTATTTATCGGAAGCAGTGTCCTTACTGCTCATCTGGAAACAGTTGAAGTCCCTCGCCTGGGATATGGATTGAGCCAATGCTGCTCGAATGCTGCCCGGCGGTCTTGCGATGGATTCGTTCAAAAAACTTGATTCCTTGAATAAAAGGGAGTGACCGACCCAATCGATCGGTCACTCCCGTCATCTTAGAGGTCGATTTTCTCGTGAGAATCTCTCAGAGAAAAGCTCACTCTCTCGCGCCAGTGGATTGAGTGGCACCGACATTCACTGCGGCAGTCGTCTCTGTCGGAATGAATTCGAGGTTGAGAGCCTTTCCGGTCATCATGCTGGCACCGCCGACGACGATAAGTCCTCCATTCCACGGGGAGATCTCGTGGAAGAATCGAGGAGATTCGAGTTGCCCAACGGCTTCCCATGCGGTCCCCTCTTCGTTCAGACGCTGAATGGCTCCAGACATTGTGGTGGTGTAGAGCCGGCCTGCTGATTCGAACGAAGCACTCCCAAACCCATCCATCGATCCGCCAAGAATGGAAGGTCCATCCGTCCACTCCCCTGTTTTGGGATCGAAGATGGAAACACGGGTCGTAGGGCCCCCTTTCTTCTGCATTCCGCCAATGACGTACAGCTTCCCCTTGTGAGCAGCTGCGGAAAGGGCTCGACGCTGAAACGGGACATCGCCAATGGTCTTCCACTCCAGTGGGGTCGCAGAGAGATCGATTGTTGCGATGCTGTTCAGCCATCCGTCGTCGTTGTTCCCGTCGGCAGCTTTCATCGACCACCCTCCGACAACATAAAGGGTATCGCCAATCCGGACGACGTCATGTGAGGAACGTGGCTGCGGGAGAGGGGGAAGTTGTTCCCAGGTTCCGGTCTGTGGATCGAAGCGGGCGAAGCTGTCCCGAGAATTGAGTTCGTGGTCTCCGCCTTCCTTTTCGGTCACAGTGAATCCGCCGACTCGATAGAACTTTCCACCATGAGCGACAGCCGCCAGACCGGTCAGCTTCTCGCCCGTTGAGACCGTCTGCCACCCAGATTCCGGGGACTTGAGGTTCAGCCGATGGAGATCACCCGATTGCGCCTCTTCGGAATAGTCATGACCACCCCCATAATTCCCACCGTAAACATAAAGTTCATCTCCGACGACAGCTGCTCCAAAACTGGTCATCCCTTTGGGAAGATCAGGCAGCTGATGCGAGACCGGGGAAACCGACTGTGGAGAGACGCGGAGGGCCAATGTGGAGTAGTGTCGAATTTCTTCGAATTTCTTTCCGTTATGCTCGCCGCTCGCTTCTTCGATGTTTCGAGCTCGAATGGAGTACAGGCCCGCCTCTGGGATTTCGACAACAAATTGTCCCTTGCTGTCCGCATCTCCCTGAACAGGTTTATTCAAATTGCCCCCTTCGATTGTGACCTGACATCCGGAGGCAGCCTCTCCCTTCCAGGTGACGCTCAGCGTCAGTTTATTCCCCGAAAGTGACGGGGTGACTTCCAACGGAAGACGTTCAGCGTCGCCAACAGGCCTCCAGCTTCCAGGAAGCTGCGAAGGATAGGTTTTGGCGTAGTACTGAAGCAGATAGGGTTTAGCCTTTTCGCCATGGGCGGTCACACCGAACGAATGCTTTCCGATGATAGGACGTTCAGCGCTTTTCGAGGGAATTTCTCCCACCAGTGCCGCCGCATCTTCATTAACCTTGACTTCGATCGCCTTCGCCTCGCCACGTTCACCGGCTGCCGTCCAGATTTCGGCCTTCTCAATCATTCTGAGAAGGTCGGGATCATCCGGGATCGCTTGCTCTCCAAAATAGACCTTTGCAGTGGAAGGCTTCTCTGCCGGCTCGGTCACGATGAAGATGAAATGTGCCGATGCACTGGCAGCCCCTAAGAGACTCAGTGCCGCAGCGGCAATTAACACTCGAAGTTTAGACATTCGTTGATTCCTCGAAGAGAATTTAAAACGGGGTTTTGCTCTGTTGATCCAGTGATCTTTAATGGACAGGGAGGAGCTTTTTTACTCACCTGACGACTGTGCGAGGCTCCCTGATTCACGACGGATTTCTGGTTTAAGAACTTCCTGAACAAACTTGTCCCACCCCTGTCGAGTTCGCAGTGAGCGGTCGCCTTTTTTGAGGCGTTCAAATGTGGTCGGCGCATATTTGATCTCCCCCTCCATCTGCTTCCAGTCTTCGATGCTCAGTGGACCTGTCATCGGAACCGCAGGCGTTTCTTGTGAATGCGCGGCAACCGCAATGTCAGTGGAAGGAGCCTTTTGACATCCGCAGCAGGAAATCGTAACAAGAATTGCTGCTGCCTTTAAAATGGATCCCATAAGAGAGCCTTTCTACAGCGTTTTTCCGCTTCAATGAGTGGTAAGTGAGAATGTCCGGCAATGATGATGAGGGGCATTTTTTAGAATTCGACCACTTCGCTGCCAGCGCGGGTGGAGAGTTGCTGGTACATCTCGAAATTGATGTTTTCATTGATAAAATGGACAGAGCCATCTCCCATAGCAAAATGGGCTCCACCAACATGCTCACTACGGAATGTGCCATACGTGGGTGAGTTCAGAATGTCGACCTGGTTTGCGTCTTTTTCGTTTAATTTCTGCATGGTCGTCCCATGGCTGTAACCAACATATCCCCATGCCCAAAGCCCGCCATAAGGACCACCGGCGCTTGTTTTCGTTCTGAAGGTGGTTTCGCCAAGCATGAATGTGTTGGACGTCCCATCAGTCAGATCACGCATTTTGGTCGGCTTCAAGTTCGCCTGTGCAGCGGGAAATCCCAGCTTGGACCAGACCGGAATAATGGCGCCATCGAACGCAATGGTTGCCGCGTCTGGATCGATCATGGTCGTGTAGGCGTGGAGATTGGGATTTCGGGTTCCGCCTGAGAAGATGTAGCTGCTCGGTCCGCGATTCTCGTTTGGATCTGATGATGGTCCGAGTCGCATTGTGGGCAAGACCATGCTGGGGCAGAGAAACGTTGGAATTTTCATTCCCTGCAGCATCTGGTTCGTAAAACCATCCCCATCATCGTCGGTGCTATCATTTCGGGCCTTGGTCGGGTCCCATCGCTGAGCGACTGCATCCTGTTCCAGGTAGGGGAGAATTTCGATATGGCCGGAGTGGTAAGTATTCGTGGTGTCTCCCTCTTTTCGGTTGATGACGGCATAGGGAAATTCATTGTGTGTGTCATGGAACATATGCACGCCGAGGGCAAACTGCTTCAGATTGTTCTTGCACTGTGACCTGCGAGCCGCTTCCCGGGCCTGCTGCACCGCTGGAAGGAGCAGGGCGATGAGGACTGCGATGATCGCAATCACGACGAGTAGTTCAATGAGTGTAAACCCTCCGCGCGAGGTACCGTGCCGGCGGGGGCGAGGCTGTGAATGGAGCTTGGGGGTCTTTCCGAAAGATGCAATCTTGTGACGATGCATGAAACTGGTCCTGGTTGTGCCTGTGAGTGCGGCGGCATCTTGCGGGAGTCTCCACGGAAGATGCGAACGAGTTGTGTGGACTTCACAACAGGGCAGGAGGCGCTCTGGGAAGTTCAGTGTGAAATCACAATCACCTTTGGCGCACTGCGCAGGGCGTAGTGAAAACGGATCATCAGTAAGCCGAAGCAATTGACGAGCTGGCGAAGCGACCTGCAGTCAGAGGAGCAGGAGCCGGCTGGCGAACGTGAGCCCCTCGGGCAATGGGAGCCGAAGAGGATTCATTGCGATTGAGACTCAGTGTCAACTTGCGGTAGGCTACTCCATACGCTGGCTGCCGTCAATCGTCCGAATGCCATTTTTGTTCTAAGTCGGATGAGTCCAGAGTGCGGGGCATTGGGCCGGGGCGATAGCGTCGAATGGCCAAGGGGCTCGTTGACGATTCTTGAGATATTTTTTGGTGCAGAAGGTCTTTACCTTTGTCGCGAGGATTGGAAAGTCTGATATGTTGAGATCACTATTCCCGCGCGGGCGGGAGTGGCCCCTCGCGATTCGGAAGAATGTCACCAGATGTGGAAGCAACGCGCCTCGCTGAGTGAGCTGGCCCGGGTCTCCCGGCAATTGGGGATCTCGCTGAATTCCGGTATTGCCATCGTCAAGGCTTTCGACTTGACGGCTGGCAAGTCTTCGGGGCGACTCCGTAGCGTGCTCAAGGATGTTTCAAACGAGTTGAAATCAGGAAGTGATGTCACATCGGCTCTGGTGGCCCATGGCGATTACTTTCCAGAGCTGTTTGTCGCCATGATTCAGGTGGGGGAGGTTTCAGGCTCCCTTGTAGAAGTGCTGATGGCCCTCAGCGAACATTATGAGAATCTCATCCGCCTGCGGCGCGAGTTTATCAGCAATATCACGCTTCCAGTCGTACAGATGGGAGCCGCCATTCTGATCGTGGCGGCCTTGATTGCTCTGCTGGGATGGGTTGGCGAGAGTACCGGCATGCCCATTGATGTACTGGGCTGGGGGTTGATGGGGACATCGGGGGCGCTCATCTGGCTGGGAGGGTGGGGGTTAGTGATTGCCGCCCTGTTTGTCGGATACCAGATGGCAGCGGCCTCGTTGGAGTCTCTCAAACCGGTTCACCAGTTTCTTCTGAATCTTCCGGTCGTGGGCAACTGCATGCGCTCTTTTGCCATTGCCCGGTTTTCGTGGGCGTTCCATCTCACACAGAATGCAGGAATGCCGATCGACGACAGCATCGACGCCAGTCTGATGGCGACGTCAAATGCTGCATTTGCAGCAGCCGCTCCGGGCATGATTTCCTCGGTCAATGCCGGCTCCACGCTGACAGAAGCCTTTGAAGAGAGCCAGTTGTTTCCGGTCGAGTTTATTGAATTTGTGATGGTGGCGGAGCAGTCCGGTACGGTCCCGGAAGCGCTTCACCGTCTCAGCCCGCAATTTGAAGAGGACGCCCGGCGCAGTCTGAAAGCGCTGGCTGCAACGCTGAACTGGGGGATCTGGGGACTGGTGGCCCTTTTCATCATTTTCATGATCTTCCGAATCTTCTTGTGGCAGATCGGCCTCTATTCAGATCTGCTTAACGAGATTTGAGACACTGGGACAGATGGTGTCTTTGTAATCCCTCGTGTTGATCAATTCCGGATACAGGAACTCGGCGAGCCGCTTGACGGCTGTCCGTTCAACCCGGAGAGGATGGGATCTGTAGGCAGCGATTGAGCCGGTTGTGACGCTCATATCGCGTCGAATTGGCTCTTGCAGAAGAAGAATCTCCCACCACATGGTCCTGCGCGGGATAGGGTAAAAACGGTTTCATTCTCAAACCGTGCGGCCTTGACCGTTCCCCTTCTATGAAGCTTTCTGTCCCGCTCTATCTTCGACTGATTCTGGTTCAGGGGGGATGCCTGCTTGCCGGGTTCGGGCTCTTTGCCCTCCTGCAGCCAGCCCTTCCCGTCTCGACGGACCCGGAGCTCGCGCGCCGTGCTGTGATTGGAAATTTTGCCGCCATCACGGCCTCATTTCTGACGACATGGGGGCTATTGGCTGGACTGACCGGGCTGATCTTTATGCGGGAGCAGCGACAACAGTGGATTCAGATTCTGAATCGACACTGTGATCCAGAGCCCGACCACGGCGACGAAGACTGTGATGTGGAGATCGCACGATTTCCGACAGTTGATGATTTTTCCGGACGGCCTCAGACTATCCGACGTGTGTTTCCCGAACATCAGGAATTGCGTGTCGCGATCTACCGCGACGATGAGGAGGGGAGCTGCCACTCGATTCGGTCCGAAGTGGGGGTGTCTCGAACCTTCCGACTCCGCTCTTTTAATGGAACAGATTCTTCGTGGTCGTCCTGAGTCGTCTGTATCGACGAAACTGTTGGAGCGATCAGAGCAGCAACGCCAGCAATGCGTCTCATTTCGAGGAAGCCGGGGCGATGGTTTGAAAATCAGAACGCGATTCCGCCGCGGAGCATGGCAGTTGGAGACGGACTGAGATTTCCTCCCGCCAAGTTGTATTCAATCTTTCTTCCGAATACGAAACCGGCTTCGAAGAGAAATCGATACTCGTCTCCCTGAATGTGCTCGACCCCGGCGATGAGGCGGTAATCCCGCAGCGTCACAATATCATCGACTCCATTGTTGTGCTGCATGGCCCAGGAGCCTCCACCCAGTTCTCCGGCAAGATAACACCATCGGTCCCAGCCCTCTCCATGTTGAAAGCGATAAGCGATCTTGGGGCGAGGGAAAAAGAGCTCGAATTTCATGTCGTCGCTGGGGGTGTAGAAGACTCCGCCTGATGGGAGCGCCGTAACGTCAACACGATCCAGGTAAAGGAACCCTGCTGCCAGTTTGACCCGGTCCGACCATTTGTAAAAGGCGAGTACTGTTGCTGTCAGGCGGAATGCATCTGATGAGGTGTTATCTCCATCGGTGAAGATATTCGGACCAATGGTTCCCAGAAATGACCATGTTTCACTCAACGGAAGATAGACGGACGTATCCAGCCCCGCTTCGAAAAGTTGAGGCGGGAGTCCGCTCGGTCCGCCGTTTCCAATGACGTTCCAGCCGAATCGGGGAGTGAACTGAATGAACGGCAGACGCCCGAAGTAGAACTTCGTTCGGACATCCAGCGTATTCATGTAGTATTCGTCCCCTGCGGGTGTCAGAACCGTATCGGTAAAGACCGTTTCCTTGATGATGAGTCCCCGCTTCTCCTGTGGAATACAGGCAAGTTGTTCCGTCAGATAAGGAAACGGATTCCAGCGAGGTTCGGAATAGTGGCCTTGCGGGTCGACGTCGTCTGCAGCGGAAGAAAGAGTGGGGTATTGAGTCTGCTGAATCGGAGATTCGGACTTAGCCGAGTCTGGAAACTCCCCCTGCAATGCATTGGGATCATACAGGTCCCGGGGGAGAAACGAGGGGGATGGATACATCTCTTTTTCAAAGGCCTGAGATGCATCCGGGACAGTAAACAGAGAAGGATGAGATGTAATAAAGAGAGGTTGGGGAAACTGGTTGGGGGCGGGAAGAGGTTCCGGTTCCTGTGCAATGACCGGGAGTGAGATGGCTGCTGCCACTCCGCAAGTCATCAGTTTGAGCAGGACCGTACGCATGGACTCAATTCCAACGTCAGAGAAGGGAAATTATGACAGACGTCTGTTTTCAGGAGGATGGGGAGAAAGGGCTGTCGCGAACTGCTGTTTCCCGAGTATTTCAGAGACGCAATTCGAAACAGAGTGGGGGTGGTCTGCGGTTCGTATTCGGGAGCGATGATTGGAGTCAAGAGCAACCCCGGATCAAACGGAGGGGACTCATCTGGGTGGCGGGATTTGCAGGGGAGAAACGGTCTCAAAGTCGGAAATTTTGATGAGAGAGGGGGACCGCTGGTCGACTTTGCCCTGTCGTCAACGATACACTCAGACTGGTTTCTTAAAATTTTGTCATCAGAAGTCCTGTCCCTCGCCTGACCATTAGCCGGAGGCTCAAGGGGCTCCGGATAGAAACTGCCTGCCGATGTCGTTAACTGGTGTACGTCCGAATCCCATGGGGAAGCCCCTGTACCCCTATCCCGCTGCGCTGATCTTTGGTGTTCCCGGTGCTGGAAAAGGGACACAGGGAGAGATCCTGACACGTATCCCCGGATTTTTTCATCTTTCCAGTGGGGTGATCTTCCGAAAGCTGGACAGTCACAGCCAGGAAGGGCGAATTGTCAAGGAATATAGTGCCAAAGGGGAACTGGCTCCGGATGACGTCACGATCCGGGTCTTTCTGAACTGGCTTGAAGCCCAGCGTGCGGCAGAACGGTTTCGGCCACGGGAGCATCTCCTCCTTCTGGACGGAATTCCGCGGAATATCCATCAGTGCGAGATGCTCAAGCCATATATCGATGTCAAGCTGCTGCTGCATCTGACCTGTCACGATGAAGAGGCGATGATCGAGCGGATTCGTCGCCGTGCCGCACTGGAGAATCGCATCGACGATGCCAGCGACACTGTCACTCGCAAACGCTTCGAAGTCTATCGACGCGAAACGGCTCCGGTCCTCGATTACTATCCCAAGGAAGTGATTCGCGAAATTGAGTCGACCGGCATCCACTCAGAAGTTCTTCTGGAATGCCTGAAGTACCTGGTTCCGGTGTTGAAAGAGAACTTCCCACGGACCTGATCTCTCGTTGCCCATCAAAATGAAATCTCCCGCTGGTCTTCGCGAAGGGTCCAGCGGGAGATTTTTGTTTTTGCGGGAGACTGGAGTTCTGTACCCGGAATCGGGCGTTCAGATTGCCGTGTTCAAATCGTTTCGTCCGCTGGAGAAGAGGATGTCACGGTCTGATGAGAAGAACCGGCCCTCCGTTCTGTGGTCGCGCCCCCGTCTGTGGTCAATCCCTCTGTGACCAGGAGAGTGCGGGGAACTTCCAGAAGAAGCTCCTGGTGGACTCCGTCTACGATCCGGCGCACCTTCAGCAGAATCGTTTCAGCTTCTTCGTGTGACTGGAGGACCTGCTGGAGGTCATCGGGCGTCTTCACCGGGACTCGAGCGGCCTCTTCAATTAGATCGTAGAGCATCAGTCCGCCCGTCTTGCTTTGATTTTCAGGCGACGGGGGCAACGATCGAACGAGCAACCCCTGCTGTTCCCGCGAATACCCGCATTGGACCGCCAGTGGTCCTGTCAGGGAGAGTGTTGAAAAAGATGTCGGGCGGAATTGACGTCCGGTCGGTAAGGTCTGTGGTTTGGGTGCGGATGCAGGAGGGGTAACGCGACTGAGATCCTTGTCCGGTTTCTCGGAGAGGACGACTGTCAGCGGAACGGTCTTTCCTCCTCGAAGCACGACGACGCGGACCTGCTTGTTGACAGGGGTGACGCTGACCTTGTTGATCAGATCCCGTTCATCGGCCACCTGAAATCCATCGAAGTTCAGAATGATGTCATCCGGGCGAATTCCTGCGAGGGCTGCAGGCGTGTTGTCCATCACCTTTGTAACTCGGGCTCCCCGCCGGCGATCCAGACCGTAGCGGCGTGCCGCTTCAAAATCGAATCGATCATCGAGCTGAACGCCGAGATACCCCCGGCGGACCCGGCCCGTTTCCAGAAGCTGGTTGACGACAAACTGCACCAGGTTGCTGGGGATGCTGAACCCGATCCCCTCATTTCCTCCTCCTTGGGACGCAATCGCGGTATTGATTCCGACCACTCGCCCATCAAGATCGATGAGGGGGCCACCACTGTTTCCTGGATTGATCGCAGCGTCGGTCTGAAGAAAATCCTGATTGACCACATGGCGCCCGGGAAGTTCCAGAGCACGGCGACCTTTGGCACTGATAATTCCCAGCGTGACTGATTCCGTCAGGCCAAAAGGACTTCCCATTGCGAGAACGAAATGGCCAATGTCGAGATTGTCGCTGTCGCCAAACTGGGCCGCCTGAGCATCAATGTTCGGAAGTCGAAGAACTGCCAGGTCGCTGTCCGGGTCTTCCAGCTTTTCCGTCGGAGTGATGACGCGGCCATCGTGGAGATGGATGTCAATCTGGTTCAGACGAGCCCCTTCGACGACGTGACGGTTTGTGATCACAAACAGCCCGTTTGTGCGCGGGCTCCTCATGATGACCCCGGAACCGGTCTCTTCGGTGTCCCCGTTTCGACCGGGATGGGTACTCTCAATGTTGACGACGGAGGGGATCGTCTTTGCCGTCACCGCAGCCAGATGTCGCCCCGCTTCCCGAAGGGCTTCTGACGCCTCCAATGAATTTGTCTGGAGTGCCGACTGAGCGGCGGCCCGTTTCTCCAACGGTCCCCCGGAATGTTCAACTGCGAGGCCCGTCACCAGCCAGACCACAACGAGGCAAATCCCCAGACACCATGCCGGTTGTGACAGGTAACGCATTGAATTAATCCTGCTCACTCAATTTCAATATGAATGTCGCGCATACTCAGTTCGCCATCAGTCTGGCGCGCCTGATATTCCCAGGCGGATTCCCAATTGGGGGTGATGTCGCCCCCTGTTCGCCGGTCTTCATATTTGCGCTGGCACGTAATGCAGCATGAAGTGTGAGGCAGAGCCCGAAGTCGGGCAATGGGAATTTTTGCTTCGCAGTACTCACACCGGCCATAAGTTCCGTTCTGGATTGCTTCGATGGCCCGTTCGATGCGGGCCAGTTCGCGGCTTTCCAGTGAGGCAAGTTGGGTTTCCAGTTCCTGTTCGACGCCGTGAAACGCCAGGTCTCCGGAATCACCCCCCACTTCAGGCTCCAGTTCGGAGTACGTCACCGCGAGTTTTCGACGCAGTTCATCACGTTGGGCGACCAAACGCTCATGCAGCCGCAACAGTGCTTCTTTCCTCGCCATTTTGATCCCCCCCTCAGTGCTTGCTCACTCTGAATGACCAAAGCAGAGCGAGATGCAAACCCGGCAGAAAACAATTCAAACCGTCCTGATGCACTCAACACGAGACCGCAAGACGGTACTCGATTCACTGGTCAATTCAGGATGAGTCCTGAAATCGGTTCTGCTTCACCGACCCATACGGAACGATGAAGTCGCCAGAATTCTACGTCGCTGACCTTTTTGACGAGGGTAAAATCGAATTGGTTTTGTAAGTTGTTGGGAATGTTCTATTTACGTGCTCGCGGAAAATCTGGTCTGAGCCGGCTCGCGGGAATTCATCCGTTTTGAGGTGTGGCGTGTCACCGAAGCACCCTGCTTCTGGAGTCGGAACGAATCGCGGAGAGAATTCAGTAATTTGCTTCAAACCATTCCACTCCCCTTGATGAGAAGAATGGGGAGGGTCACCGGGATCAGGACATTCCACACAGCCGCTCAGGTTGACCGAGACCCGTTGACCGAGACCTGGTCGCGGAAAGCACCTTCAGCCTCTGGTAATCTGGCAAGAAGGGGCGTCAGAGTGTTCCAGTAGTGCCGGAATTTGGGGCGGCCTGTCGGAGGGAGTATGGGAGAGGAGCCCCCTTAGGGGGTATCTGGGACTCTTCCGGAGAGTAAGAGCTGTGACCTGCCGGGAGGATGTCGGAATCTGGGCGCGATGGAGCGACGGTCTCAGCGGCCATTGCCGGGGACTGGCGTTCCTGGCGGACGTGTGCCAACCACTTCTGGGCGGCAACCAGTTCTGGCTTTTTCGAAACAGCTAGTGCGAAGTGCCGCTCAGAGTCTTCGAGTTGTCCCTTCTGATGGAGAATCAGCCCCACATTGTAATGGGCCTCTGCATCCCCGATCGTTCGGATAAAATGCGGAAGAGCGGCTTCGACGTTGCCAGTGTGAACTAGCGCGACAGCCAGAGCATAACGAGTCTGGGTTTCATCCGGTTCAGCGAGCATCGCTTTGGTGAGGGCCTCGACCGCCTCATCCCATCGCTCCTGAGACCCGTAGAATTGCCCCAGGCTGTATTGGGTCAGGGATGAATCCGGGGCGACCTTGACTGCTTTTCGGAATCCCGCTTCCGCTTGCTCCAGATTTCCGGCTGCCTGATCGAGTCGAGCCAGTCCCAGAATGGCTTCGATATCTTTCGGCTGAAGTTCGAGTGCTGACTGATAACTCTTCCGGGCCTCTGCCAGCTGTCCCGTTTCTTCCATCAGCCGACCATAAGCCACCTTCAGCCGGGCAGGGTTTTTCGGTTCCCCCGGAGCGTCCGGGACCTTCTCTTCGTACGAAGCCTGATGGATTTTGGACTTCGTCAGTGACTTCCAGGAAAGCGCCGGTGAGGTCGGCGTAATCGTAATGCAGCCGCAAGTGGTGAATGTCAAACAGCAACCAGCGACCAGCGTGGTCAATTTCCATGCGGGACGTGTCACTGTGGTCTCTCCTGAGTCCATTCGACCTGCGAACATCGGCACATTTGACCGAACGTTTGCCTGTTTCGCGATGAGGAGGAAATCATTTCTGCTCATCGAACCAGCTGAGGCCCTCCAAGACATTCGTGATAGGCTTCCATCACCATTTTTTCGCTGAGATACGGCCTCTCTCCTCTAAATCGACAAATGGAGGTGATGACATCCAGTAAATCGCGCGGATCGCTCGCTTTGGGAGGATTTTCACTGGCGTATTGAATTTCCAGAAGCCGCGAGACAATCCAGTCATCGTATTTGATGTTTCGTTCTTCGCAGGCTCGCCGGAAAATGGCCCGGTATTGTTTCTCGCTCGGAAAGTTGATCTCGATCTTGTGCCGAATCCGCCGGAGGAACGAGGCGTCGACGAGGTCTTCCGGTTTCAGATTCGTTGAGAAGATTGTCAGTTGCTCAAACGGAACTGTGAATTTTTTGCCCGTGTGCAGTGTGAGTGAATCAATCCGCTCTTCCAGCGGGAGGATCCATCTGTTGAGCAGTTGTGCTGCAGGGACCAGCTGACGTCCAAAATCGTCGAGCAGGAAGACACCGCCATTTGCTTTCACGTGAAGAGGGGCGGTGTAGTAGCCGCTT
>CALLWY010000049.1 GCA_938015865.1 uncultured Planctomicrobium sp. | reverse complement strand
AAGAACATTCAGGCCGATCCGACCAATCCGACGCATATCGGAGCCAGTATGCCGGGAATGGTGGTGAGCGTCACTGTCCAACCCGGAGACAAGGTGAAGAAAGGTCAGAAACTTCTGGTTGTGGAGGCCATGAAAATGCAGACCACGCTCAATGCCGACCGTGACGGCACGATCGGTCAGCTGCTGGTGAAGGCGGGAACACAGGTCGCAACGGGAGACCTCCTGCTGACAATTGAACCTTAAGCAGTACGAACCTCCGTCCAGACACAAGCGACAGGCAATCCGCTTGATTGCTTTGCGGAAACTCCTGAACAGCCTCCGACCGTTATGGGTGGGAGGCTGTTCATATTCAGGAGGGATAAGAAACGGGCCAATCTCCTAAATATGCTATTTAGTGCTTTAAGAACGCCCCCTTTTTCTTTTCGGACGATACAATCGACCTCATCGAAGCGTTCTCGGTGTGCACGTCTTTCCCGGAAGGAATTTGACCATGCCTGATGTCATTCAAGGTTATGCTGCCAGCGCTCCCGGTGCCCAATTGGAACTGATTCGCTATGAGCCGGGGCCTTTAGGGCCCGATCAGGTCGAAATCAAGGTCGAGAGCTGCGGGATCTGTCATTCAGATCTCTCGATGCTCGATAACGAATGGGGAATCACCAGATATCCCTTCATCGGAGGGCACGAAGTCATCGGGACGATCTGTGCCGTCGGGAGTCAGGTGTCCGCCCGAACGGTCGGGCAGCGTGTTGGTCTGGGGTGGAATTCGCAGAGTTGTCTTCACTGTCCCCAGTGCCTTGCAGGGGATCAGCATCTCTGTTCACAGGTCGTCGGGACCATTACAGGGAGGCATGGAGGCTTCGCCGACTATGTTCGGGCGCAGTGGATCTGGACAACTCCGCTTCCGGAGCAGATGGACGCTGCCTCCGCAGGCCCGCTGTTTTGTGGCGGAATCACTGTCTTCAACCCAGCGCTTCAGTTTGGAGTCTCTCCCGTAGCGAGGGTCGGCGTGATTGGGATTGGCGGCCTCGGGCATATGGCCCTGAAGTTTCTTCGCAGCTGGGGATGCGAAGTGGTGGCCTTTACCTCAACTCCCCAGAAGCGGGATGAAGCTCTGCGCCTCGGGGCACATCAGGTTGTGAATTCGACCGATCCGGCCGAGATGGAATCTCTGCGTGGTTCGCTTGATTTTGTTCTCGTGACGGTCAACGTCTCTCTGGACTGGAGTGCCATTATTGCCACCCTCGCTCCCAAGGGGCGAATTCATTTTGTCGGGGCAACATTGGAACCCGTACCAGTTCATATCATGCAGATGATCATGGCGCAGGCGTCGTTGTCAGGGTCTCCGACAGGAAGCCCGTCCCATATTGCGACGATGGTCAAATTTGCGACTCGCCACCAGATCGCACCACAAGTCGAGTACTTCCCGATGTCGAAGATCAACGACGCGATCGAACACCTTCGTGCAGGAAAAGCACGATACCGTATCGTTCTTGAATCGGATTTCTAACCCGTTCGTGAATGCAGTCCTGCTGCGCGCAGACACGCAGCAGGACTGTGTCGCTTTCAGAAGAAGTTCCCGGCACGAAGTGGCTGGCGAGAGAATTCCAGCTGGAATGACAGTACAGCGAAGGAATCAGGAGATTATGAACTCCACTTCGTTGGTCATTCCCCCTTCTGTGGTATGAACCACCACTTTATGGCGACCGCGGTTTGCTGTCAGGTCCGGGTGAATTTCAACAGCCAGTAATTCAGCAGACTGGTCGATCACTTCGGGAGTTGCATCGTTAAACTTCACAATGCTCCCGCGGTCAAAGCCGGATCCATGAATCTTGACGATCCCTTCCCATCCCAGAGGGACCTTATGCGGTGAGATCGATTGGATCGTGGGTGCCAGGGCTGCGAGGTTAGAAGTCATTAAATTTCTCCTGTTTTGTGATGACAAAATCTGCTTCTCACAGTGCAAACAGGGCCCGCACAGGGACAACCTACACCCATTCTACCGCACTACTGTCGATTCGGACAGGGGGGGGAGCGCCGTTTGCACAGACCTCACTGCGGAGCGGGCAATAATTTCGCATTGATCCAGGTCGGTACACAGACGCGATCCAGCCAGCATGGCGTCATTGATCCGCCCACGGACTACGATCCAGTCCCCCCGCTGAAGTGTTTTCAGCTCCTCTGCCTTCTGTTTCGGGAGCCAGCATCGGATGAACGGAGGCCCCAGAAGCGGCTTGTTGAAGAGCGTCCCCCGGCTTTCATGCAGGATCAGCGTGCAGGCGTGCGCGTCGTCGCTGGGGGATTCAACCAGGTGCGATTGATCATAGAATCCCTCCCAGACCACCTCTTTGCCAAGATAAGGTCGGAAAAGTCGTTCATGTTCCGGGCCTGTCCCTGTGGATTTTTCCACCATCTCCTGCCAGTGCATCAGGCTGATCGGGCTTCGGTTGAGCAGGTCTTCCACTGTCACGGGCGCTTGCCGAGAAGTTGCAGCAGTGACAGTGTTTTCACTGGGAGACCCTCCACTCTGGGCTTGCGCGAGTTGAGCCGGGGGCTGATGAACTTGAACCGATTGGGATTGAACCGGCTGAACGATCGGGGCCGCCATCCCACTTTGCGGTGGCCCCAAGTAATAGGTCACCCATGTCTTGATGACCGCCGCAGTGACCCCGAGGAATAACGACGAAATCCCCAGACGATTGATGATTCTCACGTACTTCCGCATCCGGGAAGGTTTGGACATGACTGGACCTCACTGGCATGAATGTTCGTCCCTGACGCCTCCCCCGGAGGCTGGTCGTGTGAACGCTATGAGATCGCGTGGATTCCTCCAAGATGAGCTTTGCTTAAAGGACCGACTGGCCCTTGCCTGCTGGACGCAATCCGGTCTCTGGAATTTGTTATTTCTTATCAAAGTTCACTAATTTGACATGTTGAGACAAGGCAAAACTCACCCAGTGTTGTCAAGTGATCAAGATGGGGGATTTTGGCGCACATAAAAGATTTATCGGAAGCGACAAAACTCTCTTGAGAATGCTGGGGCCATTCTCCACGATGGGAGCTCGGAAGGATTGTCCCTCTGTTCCAGAGGATGGAAAAGAAAGGTTGAGAGTTGATGAAAGTTCAATTGATCGCGTTGGCCTGCGCTGCCTTGTTTCTGGCTGCGACTCCCCATCAGAAGCCTCTGACGGAGAATCCGCAGATTCAGGCCATGTATGCTGCCGCGAACCGTCATCGGGCGCAGTACAATCTGCCTCCGCAGATTCTGGACGAAGAACTCTGCAAGCAGGCTCAGCGATGGGCGGAGAACATGGCGGCCCGACATTCCATGTACCACGGCGGGGGAGAGCAAATCATTGCGATGGGGTATCCTACTCCGGAAGCCTGCGTGCAGGGCTGGATTTACTCCCCAGGCCACCGGGTCTGGGTGTTGAGCCGAACATCACGAGTCGGTTTCGGATGTGCAGTCAGTTCGACCGGTCAGCGCTACTATGCAGGGGTCTACCGCTAGTCGCGTCAATAACTCTGTCCCGCCAGGGACTGCGGCAGTTGCCAGCATCTCACCATTGTGAAATCCGTTGATTTCTCAAATGAATGGTTGGGGAATGGTAATGTTGGCATCTGCCAGACCTCGTTACCATTTTTAATGGCAGCCCGGAGAACTTCTTCGGGCTGCTTTCCTTTTCAATGTGGAATGATATTTTCGTTGGAGTCATTCCCCGCGAATCAATCCGGCCTTCTTCCCAAAGGTCGTTTCGGAAAGCGATAGAATACGTGATGGCCTGGTTCATTCTTCTTCTGGCTGGACTTTTTGAAATTGCCTGGGCTTCGGGGATGAAGGCTTCCGAAGGGTTCACTCGTCCGGGTCCGACAGTCTTTACACTTGTCACGCTGACGATCAGCATGGTCCTCCTGGCAATCGCGGTCCGTGAGATTCCCATTGGAACCGGGTACGCCATTTGGACGGGTGTTGGTGCAGCCGGGACAATGATTACAGGAATTTTACTTTTTGGAGAACCCGCGACTGCGGCTCGTATTAGCTTTCTCGTATTGATCCTCATCGGTATCGTGGGACTGAAATTTGTTTCTCAATGACCCGGTTATGACCCGGTTCTCGCTGACGAACTGGTCATACACCCGGTTTTCTGCGCCCCTTCAGGAGTGATTGATGCTGCCAAGAGTCTTCTTCAGTCTGGTTTGTCTCTTTCCCGTATTCGTTCATGTCGCTGAGGTTGCTCGCGCCGATGACGTTCGTGATCTTCAGACCGAGGCAATCGAAACCAAGAAAGCAGCCTTCGGTCATTGGGGCTGGGACCGCAATAACTACATGGCTTGGGGGACTCACTCCAATCGACTGATCCCGGTCTACACATTTGGGACTGCCGGTCAGGGGCCGGGGATCTCGCTGAAATCCTATCAGGGGGAAAACAGCCCCTACGCCAGCAAGGAGAAGATTGAAAAGCTGTACGGCTATCTGCCCGAAGGGACGTATCATCCCAATCCCCCTTATTTCGATCAGACGAACATCTTCGACATTCAGAAGGCGGCACTGGATGCCGGCAAGAAGCACATCATTCTTGTCGTCTTTGACGGGACGGACTGGCAGACTACATTTGCTGCCAGCACCTATAAGAACAACGGCGTGAAGTACACCAGCGGACGGGGAACTGGACTCCACGTGCAGGATTACACTGCGAACGGGACGACTGAGTTCGGCTGGATGGTCACGAGCCCGTATTGCGATGATGTTGATGTGGATGTTGACACCCAGACTGTTTCCAACGTCGAAAAGGCGATGCGGGGTGGATACGCCTATGAGATTGCTGGGGAATATCCCTGGAGTCAGCCAACTGATCTCAAGTACCTGATCAGCAAATCGGAAGACAAAAAGTACCAGCACCAGTACACCGATTCCTCGACGTCCGCTTCGAGCATGACGACAGGAACGAAGTCGTACAATGCCTCCATCAACGTCCTTCCGGATGGGACTCAGGTCCCGACCATTGCAATGTTGGCACAAGAGAAGGGGTACCGGATTGGAGTCGTCACCAGCGTTCCGATCTCTCATGCAACTCCATCAGCAGCCTATTCGCATAATGTTCATCGCGACGATTATCAGGATCTGACCCGCGATCTCCTGGGGCTCCCCTCTGTCAGCCATCCAGATAATCCCAACCCGGGGGTCGATCTCCTGATTGGCTGTGGATATGGCGTCGAGCGAACCAAGGACAACGGACAGGGGAAGAACTTTGTCCCGGGAAACGCCTATCTGACCGACGAGGACATGCAGAAAGCGGATGTCCGAAACGGGGGCAAATATATCATTGCGACCCGCACGTCCGGGGTTCTCGGCCGAGAAGAACTTAAGGAAAAGGCACGCGAAGCGATTGAAGGAAATCATCGCCTGCTGGGATTCTTCGGGACAAAATATGGCCATCTCCCCTTCCAGACAGCCGATGGCCGCTATGACCCCACCGTTGGTCGCAAGAAGACGGCAGAAGCGTATTCCGAGAATGATCTCAAAGAGAACCCGAAGTTGTACGAGATGACCGAAGTGGCTCTCGACTATCTCGGCAGAGATTCCAAGCCGTTCTGGTTGATGGTCGAAGCGGGAGATGTCGACTGGGCGAACCACGACAACAACATCGACAACTCCATCGGGGCATTCCTCAGTGGAGACGCAGCCATCAAGACAATTACTGATTGGGTGGAAAAGAACAGCTCATGGGATGAGACCGTCATGATTGTGACTGCCGATCACGGTCACCTTCTCGTTCTGGAACGCCCGGAACTTCTCGTTTCCGGCGAAAAATGACGGGACATCCCCCGCCTTGCAGCGATTGATTCCGCTAAATCACGAAGAGACCGGCAAGAGTTGCCGGTCTCTTTTCACTTCCGCCAACTCGCTTTGCTCCGACTGCCGCTCGTCTGGTAAAAGCCCTCCCCTCGTCATCCTTTCCTGTCCCTTGATTTTCCTTCCGTACAATGGCCTCATTTCGCGAACACATCCTGTTCAGCAGCCTGCTGGGCATCGGATATGGAGTCTGCGCGGATGCGGTGTTCAAATACCAGCCCTCCGAAGCGATTCTCGCGGGTTACCTGACGGGTGTTGGAGGGATGTTGCCGGATCTGGACAGTCCCACTGGACGCCCCGGTCAGGAGATCTTTTCCCTGGCGGCTGCTGTCGTTCCGTTGATGACGGTCGGCCATATCATGAAGGTCACACAGGTCCCGATTAACAACGAGACCGTGATCATCATCATGCTGGGGATGTATTTCGTCATCCGCTACGGATTGGCCTGGCTGGTCTCTAAGCTCAGCGTCCATCGGGGAATGTTCCACAGCTATCCTGCAATGGGGATTGCCGGGCTCTGCATGTATCTCGTCTATCCCAGTTCAAGTCCGTGGGTCAAACTCCTGATGGGAGGGGGGCTGGCAACCGGATTCTTTTCCCATCTCCTTCTTGATGAACTCAACTCGGTCACCTGGAAAGGACCGATCCCAACGGTCAAGAAATCATTTGGAACAGCGATGAAATGGGGAAGCCCTGCATTGGGGCCGACGCTGTTTACATATGCTCTTTTCTTCGGATTGTTGTTCCTTGCCGGGGAGCAGGCCGGAATCATCGGAATGCCGATTGATCCCAATAACCCGCCTGTCGCTGAGGAGGGGAAAGAAGAGATTTCTCCATTCCAGGAGTCGACGACCGTTCCAGTGGTGCAGGCTGCTGCGGTTCCGGAAGAGGAACTGACTGATGCTCCGCTCTTCAGATAACGGAAGCCCGCCTGCTCCCGCTTTCCGTTCTTCTGACGTCTGAGGCTCGCACGCTCCGCCTCGGGAGATGCTGCTGCTTCCACTGGTGAAGTAACGGCAATAAAAAAGACCGTGACTCCCATTCGGAAGTCACGGCCTGCATCCCCAATCTGATGCTTGTTGCGCAGTCAGGAACTGCTGCGAGAAGAGCGACGGTCAAGGCGTGTCTTGCACGTCCTTTTTGGCGACCGCGGCTCACGCGAATTGTTGGTCCTCTGGCGAACAAATCTGCATCAGCAAAGGGGGGGTTCCTTCAAATTGTCGTCGACACTTCCTTACAGCGAAGATTCCTGAGATGCTTCTGCACCGTAATTCTGAAGCAAGACGATTCGAATTGTTGCTGCGTGTTGAGGATCAAATGACTCGCGGGTGAATTGCCTGCACTCGCGAGAGCGGGACAGTCGTCTTTTTGTTCGTTTCTGTCAACGCAAATCGGCCAAGATTTTCTTTACTATTTTCTCTTTTCTGAAATCAGACATTTCACGACATTGGCAGGATGAAAATTACATTCTTTGGAGCCGCAAGAGAGGTCACCGGAAGTCAGCACCTCATTGAAACATCACATTTGAGGTTGCTGTTGGATTGCGGCTTGTTCCAGGGGCCGCGACTGGAATCCCGTCGTAAAAATGAGACATTGCTGTGCAATCCTCCGACTCTCGACGGGGTGATCCTCTCCCATGCTCATCTGGATCATTGCGGAAATCTCCCGCGACTTTACAAGTTCGGCTTCCGCGGGACGATCTTCTGTACCCAGTCCACCATGGAAATCATGGAGCTGATTCTTCTGGATTCAGCAAAGATTCAGCTGGAAGATGCGATGTATCTCTCCCGCAAGCTCCCTCGCGGACAGAATGTCGAGCCTCTTTATACAGAAGAAGACGTCCGCGGAGTCATGAAGCTTGTTGATCCCTGTCCATTTAACGAATGGATCACTCTGGATCGCAACCGACGTGTCAAACTTCGCTTCCTCCCCTCAGGGCATATTCTGGGGTCCGCAATCTGCGAGCTCGACATTCGTGATGATGGAGAGGAGAAGAGGATTGTCTTTACAGGAGACATCGGTCGTCGAAACATGCCATTGCTGAAAGATCCCAGTACGATCGATGGGGCGGATGTGGTGATCTGTGAATCGACGTACGGGAACCGTCTCCATTCATCACCTCAGGATCTGAAAGCCATTCTTCAGAATGTGATTCGCGAGGCACAATTGACGGGAGGGCGTGTGGTCATCCCGGCCTTCGCATTGGGGCGAACACAACAGGTGACCTATTTCCTGAATGAACTCTTTAATGCCGGGACTCTTCCCCGCATTCCGATCTTTGTCGACAGTCCTCTGGCGAACAAGCTGACCTCGGTTTTTCGCAGGCATCTGGGGGAACTCAATGACAATCTACAGAAAGTGATTGAAAAGGACCCTGATCCGTTCTGGTTCGACCACCTGAATTACGTGTCGACTCATGAAGAGAGTATGTCGCTGAACAAGCGGGAAGGGCCGATGGTGATCATTGCTGCGAGCGGAATGTGTGAAAGTGGCCGTGTCGTTCACCATCTCAAGCATTCGGTCACTAATCCCAATAATACAGTCCTGCTGATGGGGTATCAGGCTCCCAATACACTCGGACGGCAGATTGCGGATCGCCGTGAAACGATCAAGATCTTCGATCGTCTTTTCCCGCTGCGTGCGCAGGTCCTCCAGCTTGATGGATTGAGTGCCCATGCCGATGCCAATGACTTGAAGTGGTGGTTTGAAGAGTCGAGTCGAACCAGCCACATTGGGAAATGCTTTCTGGTCCACGGGGAGCCTGAACCTGCGGAAGCCCTGGCACAACTGATTCGGGATCACGTCGATGAAGATCCAATTGTTCCGGCTCGAGGGGAGTCATTCGAGATCTAGCCCCGGATTCAAGAGGACCGGTCACCTGTCGCTCAAATTCTCTGTTTTTTACATCAGGTACACGATACGTTCGTGAGATTCGCTTCAGTATTGTTCTCCAGAGATCCAGCGCTCATGAAACTTGTCATCTTTCCTGCAATCGACGAACAACGGTTGGCGCGTGTGGTTGACGCTGCTGGAACAATGCGAGTGGTCAACTGCTCCACGATGGAGGAAGCCTTGCATGAGATCGTTGATGCGGAGGCTTTCTTTGGAAACCTAACCCCGGATCTGCTGAGAGCGGCTCGGCAGCTTCAATGGGTCCAGGCGCCCACTGTCAGCCTGGAACGTTACATTTTTCCTGAACTTGTCGAACATCCCTGCACTCTCACCAATATGCGGGGGCTTTTCAGTGATGTGGTGGCCGACCACGTCTTCAGCTTCATTCTCTGCATCGCCCGAAATCTGCATCTTTATCTGCGACAACAGCAGCAACACCTCTGGAAGCCGCTGGGACAAGACGGGAGTGCTTCAACTCTTCACAGCAGCGTCGGGACGGTCTCTGGGATCGATCGCGCCCATCGGCATCTCTCCGATTGCACGATCGGAGTTGTGGGAGTTGGGCAAATTGGATCAGAGATCTGCCGTCGAGCTCGAGCGTTTGGAATGACCGTTCAAGGGGTGGATCCGGTGACCCGCGCTGTTCCGGGAGTGCTGGATGACGTCGGAGGACTTGATCAACTTCCAGACATGCTTCAGACGAGCGATTTCGTCTGCATCGCGGCCCCCCATACTCCAGAGACTGTCAAGCTGTTTAATGCAGAACGGTTTGCACAAATGACCCCCGAAGCATGGCTGATCAATGTTGGACGCGGGGCCATTGTCGACCTGAATGACCTCAACAAGGCGTTGGAGCAAAAGCAGATTGCCGGGGCTGCTCTGGATGTTTTTGAGACCGAACCACTTCCAAAGGATCACCCACTCTGGGCGCGGGAGAACGTGATCATCACACCCCATGTTGCAGCAGCATCACCCCGCATTGCCGAGCGTCACCTGCAGACACTCATCGAAAATGTCCGCCGCTTTTCGACAGGTTCTCCCGTGACGAATGTCGCCAGCAAAAAGCAGTGGTTCTGATGAATCAGAATCACTGCTTTTGCTGTTGATGAACGTCAAGGTTGAATCGAGAGACCAATCGTTACTTCGACTGAATTTCGAATGTCGCAACATTCGGTTGATCCGGACGGACTTCGAACGTCAGTTCGCTCTTTTGGTTGTAGCGGTCCGGAATTGGCTCAATGAGCGAACGGGGATCTGAGCTCGTCTCGTCCAGGTATTCAATCACCTGCTGATCGCTGATCTGAGGGTTGGCTACTCCCTCTGCTTTCTCTCGGGCAATCAGCTTCTGTCTGGTCTTTTCGATCTCCTCCTGAGTGTACTGACGCTGATTTGGAGTTGTAATTCGAACCCGATGCAAGCCGGCGATTGCACCGTCCTGGCCGGTAAAGGGGGATTTCAAACGAAATCGCCCCGACTCGTCGGTCTTTCCGACTGAAAATCGCCCTGCAGGTGGATCTTTTGATGTTTGAATGGGTTCAAAGGTAATCGCAACTCCTGCCAGCGGCTTGTTGTCCATCATGACGACTCCCTCGACAGGAAGATAACGTTCACGACTTCTCCCACAGCCACTTAACAATGGTATTGTGCAGAAAACGAGGATGAGCGCGCGCATTGGAGTTCTGTTCAATTCGATATCCGGGAGAACTGTTTTCCACATAAGGATGTCCTCCAAAATTTTTGTAGCGTGAATATAGAGTGGCGTTAAGTTGTCTTAGAAACTAACCACTTCACCACCAGCAACCGTTGCCATTGCACCCAGCACCTCCTGGTCTGTGTTCGTGGAAGTAAAGGTAACGCTTCCATCTGCACGGAGGACGTGCAACCCTCCAACATGCTCGCTGTTCAGGAATCGCTTACAAGGTTCTGCGTTGAGGCCAAGGGACAATCGAATGTTGTCGCACTTCTGGAATTCCATGCCGAAGGTCGGGGCTCCGAAGCCAACGGTGATCGATGACAGAGAGTAGGCTGCATAGGTGTGATGCCAGAATGTGCCACGTCTGTGTGATTCCCGGACGGAGGCTTCTCCTGCGATAATTGTATTTGAGGTTCCGTCAATAAAGTCTCGAATGCGTGTGGCGCTCTGACCGGAGCCGAGACACGGAAAAGCTCCACGGGTCGTGCGATCGTCAATGCTGTTGTGATGATCTGAGTCGTCCCAATATCGAAGGTTGTTCCCATTTGTCCGGCCAGAAATACCGCGATAGGAACTCATCGCAAATAATCGATCGCAGCAGGCACCGGTTGCAGGGGTGACTTTCATTCCAATGCTGGTGTCACTTGGACAGCTGTAAACGGGGATAATCTGCTCTCGGGTGTATGTATTCGGATTCGTACTGATACGGTGATTATTTGACAGGGAATCGACGTTGTGATCGTAGTACTTATAGATATTGGTCTGATCCAGGAACGGAAGGATTCCAATGGCCCAACCCATGAAGCCCCGGTCCCCCGGGTTAGAAACTCCGCTGGAGTTGTATCGTTTCATCGCTCCGATCGGGAATGTTCCGTGTGCATCGGCATAGTTATGAATGGCCAGCCCGATCTGCTTGAGGTTGTTGCGACAGGTGGATCGTCTCGCTGCTTCCCTTGCCTGCTGAACTGCAGGCAGAAGTAATGCAATCAGTACTGCAATAATGGCAATGACGACCAGAAGTTCAATTAATGTAAATCCGCTTTTGAATGACTGGTGACGACGCATGGGAATTGCCTTTCGAGTGACGTGAATAGAAATGAGGTTTGAGACAAGGCCCACTAATAAAACCATAAGAACTATGGTTGATGGATAATGAGAATTCGTGCTTCGTCGAGATTTTCAGGGGGATCCATGTCCAGATGGAATGAGATGGTCTTACGGTCCTGAGAGATCTGAATGCTGTCAGAGTCAGGACCAAGCTCCAGACCGCGAAATGGCCGGTGATCAAATGTCCGATTCGGAGCCCCGAATAGTTGGTCCGTGCTGTTCAGGCTGGGCGAACTGGCGAGAACTCCAAGAATCTTGTCTGAGAACTCCACCGCTCCCCGAGGTGCGAGGGACAAATCGCCTGGAGGGTCATAGTGAACCAGATAACTGCTGACGACAGTCCCAGCTGCAATTGTCAGCGGTCCTTCAGAGCTCATCACTTTCAACTCATTCTGCAGTTCAACTCGCTGCAATTCCGGGACAATGAGAATGTGGTTTCGAGTGGGCAAGTCTCCGGCAAGAAACGATCGCGGGACCACTTGAGTTGTTCGTAACATCCCATCGATGTTGACAATTCCAGCACGGACCGTATCGACCGGAGCGTACACTTCCGGCTCATATGGAATTTCGCGGATCGATTGTTCGTGGCCGGTAAACCTGGCGGCACGATGGTCTGTTAAATCCATCGTTTGAATAATATCCCCGCGACGGCCCTTCAGGTTCATCTGGACCCGCCCTTCACGGACGCTCACAGATGTCCCAAATTCATCGTCATGCGAGACGAGAAACTCAGTCCCGAAGTCCACCACTTCAATGGCCGGTGTCTTGACGCGAAAACCAGAAAATCCATCGCTGATTTTCGTGATGATCTTTCCGGAAAGGAGTTCAATTTCATTGGGCCCGCTAAGGCAGAATTCAGCCGGCCCTAGCACATCCACAACGGCATGATTCAATCGGATGGAGAGGATTCCATCATTGATCTTGATCGCATCCCCATTGCGGAGAATTCGTCCCGGGAGAGCGGTTCCCTTTGATGTTGTGAGGTCAGCCGTGAGGTGCGAAATCCTTCCGACCGGTTCACCTGGAATTGAGCTGGGAATAAAGATCGCCCCTACGATCGTAAGTGCTGTCAGAACAAGCGCCGTGGTTGTCCACCAGATGAAGCGTTTCTCTCGCTTGTCGCGCAGACGAATTGCTTTCGCAAATTGATCCATCACTGCGAGGACAGCCTGTTCCGGGGCCTGCTGTCTCGCCATCTGTGAGACCACGCCGTGAAAATTGATCTGTTCGACGTAAGTTTGCAGACACCGAAGGTCGCTGGTGATCAGATGTTCCAGCCGCTCAAGTTCGGTGGGACCATAATCGCCATCGAAAATGGCATCAGTTAAGGAGCGAACTTCATCCGGGCGGTGAGGAGACGGATCCATTTATCCCTCCCCTCGTCGAATGGTCCGACGGACACATTCCAAAAGTCGCCGACGAAGTCGCTTGACCTTGCTGTAAACTGTATTCAGCGACATTCCTATTCCACGTGCAAATTTCGCCAGAGTTGAAGAATGGCGATAACAATCGAAAAGAAATTCTCTGTCTTCATCTGGCAGCTTTTCGATGCAGCGCTGCAGGACTTCCCGCTGCATCTCCAGAAGTTCCGACCCTGCATTTTGAATCTGGGCAACGCGTGCCAGAGCGTGATCGCTTAAGCCGTATCCTCGCTGTCGCCGCTGCTGGCGAACAAAAGCCTTCGCGACATTGAAGGCAACGGAGCAGGCCCATTTCGTGAAGTTCGTCCCCTGCTCAAAGTCGTCATAGCGTTTCCAGAGGACGACACAAACTTCCTGAATGATGTCATCTGCATCGGTCCCGTTCCCGACGATTGCGAGAGCGGATGCGTAGATATCGTTGTAAGCAGCGGCGAGTTGGCGCAGAAAGATCGCTTCTCTTCCCTCGTCAAGATCCCTCCCAAGGAAATTCACATTGTCATGGCGGCCGAGCATTTGGACCTTTGACCTCAACGGAAGGGAACGTTCTCAAGACGCAGGGTGTGTGATCGTTTGTTCATGCGTCTTGAGAAAATGGCTCGTATGCATCAGATAATGTCTGAAGTTTGAATTTCGGGTGCAGGAAATAGCCCCGATTTCTTAGTTTTATTTGATAAGGCTGTTCTGATGGAGATCTTTTTTGAGATTTCTGATGAGTAATGTTTTGTAAGTAGTTTTGTTTACTGTTGTTATGGCGATGCGGTGGAATTGGTGGATGGCGAGTGCTGTTTTCTGTTCCTTGGTGATCTCGTCTTGTTTGACTGTCCAGAGCGGGATAGAATCATCCCACCATGCCAGCCATGTGAACGGAAGTTGACCTGGTTGACGGCCTGAAAGCGGGAGGGCGGAAGGTTTGCTCTCACGGTTGATTGGCCCACCGCCGCGAAACATCGCGAATTTCTCGAATGCACAGCATGTGCTGTTTTCTGAAAAGCTCTTTTTTGCGGCCTGCAGCTTGACCCGGACTGATTCTGAATCCTCCTGACGAGGTGAATCGCCGTGGCGAGATCTGTTCCATTAATCCAGGGCTGGAGTGATGAGGACGGTTGGACGGCGCTATTTCCATGAGCACATTCTTGATGAGCTTCTGGTCATTCGGTGCTGAAACGATTCCCGGCCCCGGTTCTGCTGCCCGATGCAGCTGTCAGTGTGATTTTGATTCCCCCGTTCTTCGTGATGACAGACTCGCTGTCTCTGCGTGGGGGATCTCTTTGAAAGTATGATTTTGAATTCGAAAACCTTTGCAGATTTTGATTTTCTGCCTGAAATCCATCAGGCACTTGAAGAGGTGGGATATTCCACACCAACCCCCATTCAGGCTCAGGCGATCCCTCATTTACTTGAGGGACGCGACCTTCTGGGGTGTGCCCAGACGGGGACTGGAAAAACGGCAGCCTTTGCCCTCCCGATTCTCCATCAACTCGGACTCCAGCGACGCCGTTCCGTTCCAAATACTCCCCGCGTTTTGATTCTTGCTCCGACTCGTGAGCTTGCGTTACAGATCGAGGAGAGCTTCCAGACTTACGGTCGTTTTTTGAGAGTCCGGACAACCGTCATTTTTGGAGGTGTTGGACAAGGGAAGCAGGTTGCGTCCCTGAAGCGAGGGGTCCATGTCCTCGTTGCCACACCGGGACGACTTCTTGACTTGATGAGTCAGGGGCATGTGACGCTGGAGGGACTGGAGACATTCGTTCTGGATGAAGCAGACCGGATGCTGGACATGGGATTTCTTCCAGACCTGCGACGAATTATCGCCCGGCTTCCTCGTGAGCGGCACTCCCTGTTCTTTTCGGCGACGTTGCCGGGGAAGGTCGCAGCCCTCGCGGAAAGCCTTCTCAGCGATCCTGTCAAAGTGGAAGTGGCTCCCCAATCCTCGACAGTGGAACTCATTGACCAGCAGGTCTTGTTTGTTCCCACGCAGGACAAACTTCGTGTCGTTGAACAGCTGCTCAATGGGCCGGATGTGGGAAAGGCGATCGTCTTCACCCGTACCAAGCGAGGGGCCGATCGTGTCGCGAAGCAGCTCACCGCGCAAGGAATCAAGGCGGAAGCCATTCATGGCAACAAATCCCAAAACGCCCGGACCCGGACGCTCGATTCGTTCAAGTCCTCTAAACTTTGTGTTCTGGTCGCCACCGATTTGGCTGCACGAGGCCTGGATGTCGAAGGGCTGACCCACGTCATCAATTACGAGTTGCCGGTTGAGCCGGAATCGTATGTTCACCGGATCGGTCGAACCGGACGGGCAGGCGCGTCCGGAATTGCGTTGACTCTCTGCGATGCCACCGAGAGAAAACAGCTTCGTGCGATTGAAAAACTGACTCGCCAGCGCGTTCCTGTTCATCCCGATTTCGAAGATCGATTTCCACCCGGTGCCGGGGATGCTCCTCCGCCTCCGAAGCGAAACCGACGGCCCCGCCGAGGAACGTCTGCCCATCAGATGGATTCAGGGCGAAAGGGGACCCTTTCCGGTAAGACCAGCAAGAGTGGTCAGAGTCGAGACAGGGCTGCGGCTTCAGGAGAAGCTGCCACTGCGGCTGGTTCAGGACGCCCCCGCAAACGGCGATATAAGTGGTTAGCGGCCCGGCAGAGCTAACGGAGCGGGGGGCACTCCGCACGGGTGAGAACTTAATGATCACCCTTCGCCTGGAGGGCCTCAACAATTCGTAACGTCGAAATCAGCGCTCGTCGTAAGACGACCGCTGATTTTCTTCATGATCCGAAGATCGACTGGAGGGCCCGGGCGCGGAAGGCAAAGACCTTCAACAAATCCCGTTTGACACCGACGGCGTTCACAAATCGTCCCCCCCAGACGTTGTAATGAACATGGTCCAGAATCCGGGTCCCTTCTGGAAGAGGCTCGAAGAGATGCGTATGAATCCAGACGCGATAGGGGCCATTCAACTGAACATCGACAAACCGGAACGGTGGCTGCCAGTCGGTAATTTCGGAGCGCCACCGAATTGGAATTTTTCGAAGCCGCAACTGGTAGTCGATCAGCGTGCCAGTCCGCATTTCAACCGGTCGTGGGGAGACGAGTTGAAAATGAACCCATGGAGGGGTGAGAACATCCAGATTTTCCGCATCGCTGAAAAACTGGAAGACCTCCTGAATATCTGCAGG
This sequence comes from uncultured Planctomicrobium sp., assembly GCA_938015865.1. Lineage (GTDB taxonomy): Bacteria > Planctomycetota > Planctomycetia > Planctomycetales > Planctomycetaceae > Planctomicrobium. The sequence continues at coordinate 807 of CALLWY010000049.1, read as the reverse complement.
AACGACTTGTGATGCCGACAGGCTCCATCCCGCGGAATTGCGCCGAATCTCGATCATCGGTCGGTCCTCTACTCTTTCCCAGTCACTCCTGAATCGGAGAAAACGGGGTGGGAGAAAACTCAGCCTGATCCCGAATGACCGAAATCCTGCGAAATGGGACCGCTCATTCTGAGGTCTGAATCATCCCCAGACGTATCAATTTGGCGAGACACTCATCCCGTTCACGGCTACGGGTCAGTTCCTTCCAGTCGGAATGCTGGCATTCCATAAAGACCGCATGTGTGTATGGCGGTACCAGATGATGTTCCTGAGCATACAGCTGGATCTGCTGAATCACTTCCACATCCAGCCGGGTGAGAAACAGGGACTGAAGCCGGTAATCCTGAAATGCTTCCCAGACAACGGGAAAGAGGGGAGCAACGATTTTTTCACCAATCGTCCGTGCATATTCCCGAATCTCCATCTGAGCATGAGAGTCCATGCGCAGGGCCAGGAAGTGCAACAGGTTATGCAGGTCAATTTTCCAGTAGGCCTCTGTGTACGTGCACAGCGGGAGATCCTTGCGGGCGAGTTCACGGGCCACCCCCGCTTCGAGCCGCTCCTGATAGAGATCGCGGGCCGCCTGCTGAAATGCCTTTTCTGATTCGCTGAGCCGCTGGCCGATTTCGGTCGGCAACGTTCCATCGCTCCCCTGCCGATTGGAAACGGCCTGTGTCCGCCATTCATCCGGGGCAGTTGTCTGAACGGAGTCGATCGCGATGGAGTAGCGAGTGCTGTATTCGTTGACGCTCGCTGTGCGGTGTCGAA
>CALLWY010000048.1 GCA_938015865.1 uncultured Planctomicrobium sp. | reverse complement strand
CTTGAATGTCGCGACAATCCCGAGTTCCTTGCGCCGCGAGCGGACATCCATTTCGGTGGAGTTCCACCACCCTGCCAGTTGCTTGTCGGAAAAGCCGGCCCGCTTGGCTTTTCGAATCAGATCCGGGCTGGCATCATCGAGCCGATCGACTTTGCAGATTTCCTCTTCGATTGTGATGAGATCACGAATCTGCTGGAGGAACCAGGGATCAATGCTTGTCAGCGAATGGACTTCCTCAACGCTGAACCCTGCCTTGAAGGCATAACGGATGTAGAAGATCCGTTCCGCATTTGGGATGGAAAGTTTGCTTCGAATCTGTTCGACCGCCGGCTGCTGCGGAGTTCCCCAGAGGTCTTTCTTTCCGCCCCCGAGACCGAAGTGGCCGATTTCCAGACCGCGAAGGGCTTTCTGCAGGGACTCCTTGAATGTTCGTCCGATGGCCATCGTTTCGCCGACGGACTTCATCTGGACGGTCAGGGTCGGATCGGCATCGGGGAACTTTTCAAATGTCCACCGAGGCACCTTGGTGACGACGTAGTCGATGGTCGGTTCGAAACAGGCAAGCGTCTCGCGGGTGATGTCGTTGGGGATTTCATCCAGCCGGTAGCCGACTGCGAGCTTGGCGGCAATTTTCGCGATGGGAAATCCGGTGGCTTTCGATGCGAGAGCACTGGAACGGCTCACACGAGGGTTCATCTCGATGACCACCATGCGTCCGTTCTTCGGATTTACTGCGAATTGAACGTTCGAACCTCCGGTTTCGACGCCAATTTCCCGAATGCAGGCAAATGTTGCGTCCCGCATCCGCTGATATTCTTTATCGGTCAGCGTCTGGATGGGAGCACAGGTGATCGAGTCTCCGGTGTGAACCCCCATGGCGTCGAAGTTTTCGATGGAGCAGATAATCACGCAGTTGTCGGCGCAATCCCGCATCACCTCCATCTCGTACTCTTTCCAGCCGAGTACGGATTCTTCCAGCAGGACTTCGCTGACAGGCGATAGCTTCAGACCTTCCCGGACCCGCTCTTCAAATTCTTCCTTGTTGTAGGCGATCCCGCCCCCCTGTCCTCCCAGGGTGTAGCTGGGGCGAATAATGATCGGCAGTCCAATTTCTCGCAGGGCTGCCCGTGCTTGCTGCATGTCGTGAACGACGAATGACTTGGGAACGTCCAGACCAATCTTCAACATCGCGGCCTTGAACGAATCCCGACCTTCGGCCTTGGCGATCACTTCGGCCTTCGCGCCGATCATTTCGACGCCAAGCTGGTCGAGGATTCCCCGGCGATGCAGGTCCATGGCGGTATTCAGGGCGGTCTGACCTCCCAGCGTGGGAAGCAGGGCGTCCGGCTTTTCCCGCTCAAGGATTTTCGCGACATACTGCCAGTTGATCGGCTCAATATATGTCCGGTCCGCTGTCTGCGGATCGGTCATAATGGTCGCGGGATTGGAATTCACCAGGACCACTTCGTAGCCCTCATCGCGGAGGGCCTTGCAAGCCTGGGTTCCGGAGTAATCGAATTCACAAGCCTGTCCGATCACAATAGGACCGGACCCGATAATCAAAATCTTCCGGAGGTCATCGCGTCTTGGCACGTGAGTCCTAAACCCTTCCTGATACACTTCTTGTCAAAGACGGAGCGGACCCTCGGCGACTTTCCTGACCACTTGTGACGTGGCTCTCAAGCCGCAACCGCTGCACGCACAGCCAGTGCGTAGTCCCCCCACCTGCGGCACCATTGACGGCGCAAATTTCTCCAAAGCTATCAACCTGTACGGGTGATTCAAGGCACTGGGGGAATAAAGTCGCTCAGATCCGGCATCCTGCTGAATTTGAGAAGTGCTCTTTCTCCAAAGTACGCCATTTGGGGGGTAGCTCGGGTTGTCTCGTTGATCTGCGGAATTTTTCGACAATCTCGGGGAGATGTGGCGGATTTCGGCACCAGTTGCGGTGAGTAGTTCGATCAGAAGTTGCAGATAGGTCGATTGAGTGGATGCGGGCACCATCCACAGAACGATTTTCCCGTCATCGAAAGTGACGACGAAGGGGATGTCCCATATTGAGGATCAAACGGGATATCGGGAACGTATGAATGTGCGTTGCTTCTTCAAGTTCGGCTGCAAATGATCAGTCAAAAATAGAAAAGGACCATTGAAATCAACAGCATGTTCGGAAGATCCTCTCTTTTCACTCAAGAAGCTTGAGCCGTCTCGACTTGCAAACTAAAGTCTTTCGAAATTTCTTACTTACTCCATAAGGGGTCTGATCTTTGGAATCGCCTTCCGCCCCCACTGATCCGTCATCGAATTCTGAACTGATTCCGCGCCGGGTTCCGCTTCATACCAAGATTCTCATTGGTCTGATTCTTGGAACGATCCTTGGGCTGCTGGCAAATGTGATTGGCAGTGGAACAGGAACCGACAGCAATGGAAACGGGCTGGCTGACTGGCTCGATGCGACCGTCTATTGGGTCGAGCCGATCGGGAAAGTTTTTCTGCGACTGATGTTCATGGTCGCCCTGCCACTGGTCTTTTCGGCGCTCTCGCTGGCAGTGGTCGAAATCGGAGATGTGCGAAAACTGGGGCGGTTGGGGCTTCTCACATTGGCATTCACCGGCCTGCTGTCTGTCTCGGCGGTCATTATCGGTGTTTTTCTTGTGAATGGCATCCAGCCTGGGAAATCGCTCCCGGTCGAGCTGCGGGACCGCATCATCAGCAAGGAGCAGGGAACGACCGAAAAGAGAATCCAGCAGGCGAAGGAAGCCAAGCCGCTTCGGGACACGCTTGTGGACATGGTCCCTGAGAACCCGCTTCAGGAGATGGTGGGGGCTCTGGATGGAAGCTCCAAGGGGAATGGAATGCTCGCGGTGATGGTCTTTGCCCTCATCGTGGGAATCGCCATTTCCGTAAGGCCGGAAAAGTGTGGGGGATTGGTCAGCGTTCTCGAAGGGATCAATACGGTCTCGATGACCGTGATTGAATTCGCGATGAGACTGGCTCCTCTTGGTGCAGGATGTCTGGTCTTTACCGTGACCGCTCAGCTTGGGTTTCCTATCCTGCAGACACTTGCCTGGTTTGTCGGAACCTGTCTGTTGGGGTTGGCGCTTCATCTGTTCGGCACATACCCAGCTGTGCTGGTGACATTTGCACGCAAGAATCCGATGGTGTTCTTCCGGGAGATCCGTGAAGCAGCACTGGTTGCCTTCGGGACCAGTTCCTCTAATGCGACACTCCCAACTGCCATCAAGGTCGCTAATAACGATTTGAAGCTCCCCAGCCGGGTGGCGAATTTCGTGTTGACCATTGGTGCGACCGGAAACCAGAACGGGACAGCCCTGTTTGAAGGGGTTGTGGTTCTGTTTCTCGCACAGGTGATGGGGATTGATTTGTCATTCGGCCAGCAACTGACGGTCGTTATGATGTCTGTTCTCGCTGGAGTGGGAACGGCAGGGGTCCCCGGGGGATCAATCCCGCTGATTATCGTGGTGATGCAATCGGTTGGAATCCCTGCTCAGGCCATCGGGATTGTCTTTGGGGTGGATCGATTGCTCGACATGTGCCGTACAACGGTCAACGTCGTCGGGGATCTGGTTGTGGCTCAATGCGTCGCATCGACCGAGTCTCGCTTCAGTTCAAACTCTGAGTCCGGTGTCGCAGCCGGGGATGTGAATTCTGTTGCATCCTGATCGTGTCAGTGCTCATTCCCTGCCTTGTTGAGAACAGGGAGCAATCGGAAGGCTGGCCTGACATATAGATTTGCCCTTATGATGGGGTCCCTGATTCTCCTATGTCTTTCGTATGATCCCTGAAAGGCAACGCCATGCGCACTTTCCTCCCCCGTTGCAGCGGATTTCCCGCTGTTCCTTCAACGTTTCTGCTGGTGGTCGTCCTGTCGGGCCTCTGTGCGACTTCGGGGATGGGGGCTGACTGGCCCCAATGGCGTGGGCCAGGACGCGACGGGCGGGCGGAGTCTCCCGGGCTGAAGATGGACTGGACGACGAATCCTCCCAGACATCTCTGGTCGGTTGAGGGGATGGGAGAAGGCTACGCAAGCCTGTCTGTTGTGGGCGATCGCCTTTACACAACCGGGAATCTTCCTCAAGGGCAATCGGTCATCTGCGTTGATGCCAAATCGCAGAAGGTTCTCTGGACTTCGCCAATGACATCGGATCGACCGGGACATAGTTATCCGGGAGCCCGCTGTACGCCGTCGGTGGATGGGGACCGGCTTTACGCCATCTCCTCCGATGGAAACATCGTCTGCCTGAATCGCGAGGATGGGAGCCTGATCTGGAAGCGCAGCTTCGTCGATGACTGGAACGGGAAGATGATGTCGATCTGGGGCTTCTCGGAATCACCGCTGATCGATGGGGACCGTGTCCTCTGTACCCCGGGGGGAGAGGGGGCCATGATGGTTGCCTTGGACAAAATGACGGGGCGGGAGATCTGGAAAACGGCTGTTCCCTATCAAGGGGACCGGGGGAAGGACGGAGCGGCGTACTCCTCAATTGTCATTTCGAATGCCGGGGGGGTGAAACAGTATGTGCAGCTAATCGGGCGGGGCTTGATTGGTGTTCGCGCGACCGATGGGAACTTGCTCTGGGGCTATGACAAGGTGGCGAATGATGTGGCCAACATCCCGACACCCATCTGTTTTGGAGACTACGTTTTCGCATCCACGGGCTATCAAACGGGAGCCTGCCTGATCAAGGTCAGCAAGGCCCGGAATGGTGTTGTGGCGAAGGAAGAATATTTTCTGAATGCCAAGACCTTCCAGAACCATCACGGCGGAATGATCAAGGATGGAGACTTCATTTTCGCTGGCCATCAGCATGGGAAAGGGTTCCCCATCTGTATTCATGTCCCGACCGGGAAAGTTCGATGGGGAGGGAACATTCGCCCCGTTGGGAATGGATCTGCATCAGTCGTGGAAGTGAATGATCAGCTGATTTTCCGCTACGAAGACGGAACGGTTGCTCTGATCAATGCGAATCCCCGGAAGTACGAGTTTCTGGGGTCATTCACTCCTGAATATCAGGAGCGTGAGAGCTGGGCACATCCCGTGGTGGTCGGGGACAAACTCTATCTCCGGGAGCAGAACCGGCTGATGTGTTACCAGCTTTGATCGCTTGTCTGGCCTGGGGGTGACGTTACTGCACCAGTCCATACAGAACGATATTGACCGCGATCCTGACCGCATCTTCTGTCGGATAGCCCGCACAGGCACTCGTGGATTGCCGCTCCAGCGCACAGCTCAGGTCGTATTTGCTGTAGACAATGACGTACTTGCCGTCGATCTGAATCCCTTCGAGGATTGGGGCGCCTGTCGACTCTTCAACGGCGAGGCTTGTCAGACCGGGGCGGTCCACCGGAATCCGTCGTCTTACCTGACGAATGTCATACCCTAACTTGAGCTGATAAATCTCATTGTCTGGGGGGATTCGTTCCAGTGGACGCCCAAACATCTCCTGAACGATTTTCCGGAAGCTGCGATCAAACTGTTCTGAACCACAGCAGGCATCAGCAAACAGAAATCCACCATTTTCGAGATATGTTTTCAACGAGGCGATTTCTTCGGGAGGAAGCTGGAAGTTCTTCCGTCCATGAATGTAAAGCAGCGGGTATTCGAAGATGGTTGGGTCCCCGGGGGACATGGTGGGAAACCGGGGAGCGAGATCGATGTTGACCGCCTTCAATGCTGATTGAAGGCGTCGCAGAGCATTGGGGGCAGTGTCCCAGCCTCCTGTATGACGAAGTCGGGCGATTTGCACGGCATTCCGATTGAGTGCGACGTCCGGATCGACCGGAACGAGCTTGGGACGCTGAAGCTTGTCCTGAAGTTCCCGTCCCGTTGCATAGGCAATGACGTTGACGCCCAGCTTCATCGACTTGTCAATTTGCGATTTGACACTGATCATCCGGTTGGGAGGATCGAATTTTGCCCAGCGGTCCCAGCGGCAGGCGTGATCATAGGGAGCGTAGATCATCGCCGTTCGACACCCGAAATCGACGCCCCATAGCTCAGGGACCTGTGCATCCGGGGGAAAGAGAAATTCGCTGCGATAAACGTCATGCGTTGGAAGCAGCTTTTCCAGTTCCTGCTGCCCGTCGAAAATCCGCCGGACCAGATCCCGGACCTGTCGATCGAAGTCGGTGTTCTCACAGTTCTGGACGGCGAAGATAAATCCGCCTTGTGCGAAATACTCGCGCAGCAGCTCCAGTTCCCGCCCCTGAATGGCATCCAGATTTTCGGTTCCCGAAAGGAACTGAATGGGGCTTTGTAGCAATGCTGCGACCCCTTCTCCATCGGCGGCTGTTTTCAGATCGACCACCTGCCATGTCAGCAATGAAGGCCACTTGGGAAGACTGGAGGTGTATTCCAGAAGGTTCGCGATGTCGCGAGGATGCCGGTTCCAGTCATGTCCAGCGACATCCCCGGTCTGCGGATTGCGGGGACCAACTTTGAGTTTGTTGATGACGACGGGGGAAAGTCCCTTGGAGAGAAACAGTAATGCAAGACTCGTCCCGACAATCGCATCTTCCTGACGGGTAATCCAGACACCCTCGCGGACACTTTGGCTGGACGTGAGAAACTCCGCTCCTTCCCGGTACCAGTCATGTTCGCCGAAGAAACGTTGGCCGGTAAAACGCCCTGCCCGCTCGAGTCCGTACAGATAATACAGCGGCCAAAGCTCTGTTCCGGGGTTGGAGCGAATCCGGAAATGTCGGCTGAGCCATCGGATTCCCGCCTCAATAGATTGTTGGACAGGATCGGGTTTATCACTGCAGCAATCCATGACCCCGTCCGGAGAGACATCGAGATCCTCCTGAAGGATCGAATTGATAATGGTCAACGAGGCGATGCCAGCGACGGTCATACTGCCGGTGGGATCTCCGGTGATATATCCCCACCCGGCCCCATTGGCTGCCTCAACGGAACCTGCCTGAACGCGAAGAAAGTGATCTCGTGAACGTTGCCAGACTTCGCGACTCACCGGAGTACCTGCGTAGTACGCTTCACGCAGCCCGAGAATTGCAAATTGAGTATTGCTGTTATCCCAGCGTCCATCGTCTCCCTGATAGCCCCAATTTCCGCCGTCAGCTCCGCGCCTCTGGTATTCCACAAGGCGGTCAGTAAGTCGCGAGATCTTCCCCTTGACCGTCGGATCTCCTGAGGCGACCAGTGCCATGATCGCCAGTGAAATGTCGTACGTTTGTCGGGGGTCGTTTTCCGGGCTCTTGATCCAGTTGATGGCCCGTCGCATCGCTTCATCTTCCGGGGGAACACCGGAATTCAGCAGCGCGAGCGTGACCAGACTTGTCTGTCCGATGGCGTTCGAGGTGTAGTGATTGTTCGGCCAGCTTCCATCCCGATTCTGCATATTCAGGAGCGCCCGCTGAGCCCGCTCGATGGACTGAATCACGCGAGCCCGAAGCTCCTCATCGGCCGACTGTCCCCGGGCGACGGAAGAAAGCAGTGCCACTGTCAGTAAGCAGGACAGGGAGCGTCCGAGGAAGGACAAAAGCGGTTCCCTGCGTGTCGTCGTACCTTCTGACTCCGTCATGAATTCACTGCTCCGGGTCACATGATTCCATGGAGTCGGGAACGAATGGTCCCGTTGAGGGGGCGAGTCGAAGGAAGCGAGGTTGAACCGGGAACACGTTCAAACCGGCTATTGTCAGCAGGGATGTCGGATCAGGCTTTTCATCGGCTTCGCTTCTCTCGTTGCCCACTGTGCCTTGTTGACGATAACACAGCGGCTCCCGCTGGAAAACATTCTCATTTCGAATTCCCTTCGAGAGCCTGTTGTCGCCATAAAAAAACGGCATCCGAACTGGATGCCGTCGTGTTCAACAAAGGGCTGGCTTGAGAGTGGATTACTTGTACAAACCGCCCAGCAGTTCCAGGACCTTGCCAGAAACAGGATTCAGCGATGAGGCGCTGGCGGTATTCTTCACTAGGTCAATCATCACAACGCCACACAGAAGCATCAACAGGCTTCCAAGAACAAGCCCCACGAAGGTGCCGGTACCCCATTCCGCTTCCACCACGTTACGGGCTTTGCTGACGACAGGAGCACCATAGGCTTCGACTCCAGAGTCCTCGAATGCGGCCTCATCTGCCCCGAAGACATCCAGATCGTCTTCGTATTCCCCGGCATCGAGGTCCACATCCCCTTCCCCGAAGGCTTCGGCTACTTCGGCGTCGTCATCGAGATTGAAGACCGCATCGCTGGCGGAATCATCCAGAGCGTCCATGACCCCAGTCTTGTCGAGATCATCGAACGAATCATCGGCGATGGCAGCAACTTCAAATTGTGTTTCACCGGGATCATCGTCGCCCATGATGTCCATCATGGGGATGGTTCCCCCATGATCATCGTCCGACGCGAGCGAGATCCCGCTTTCGCCGACATCCAGAGAAATTCCGCTCTCTCCCATATCCAGCGAGATCCCGCTCTCATCATCCAGAGCGAGCGAAATCCCTGAGTCGTCGTCATTCAGCTCAAGGGCGATTCCACTGTCGCTGGGACCCGCCAGGGAAATTCCACTTTCACCCAGAAGCAGAGAACTGTCTCGCCCGAGAGAAATTCCCGACTCTTCGTCGAGGACGGAACTCTTGTCGCCTTGGTTGAAATTGATCGCGATGGGGTGATCGTCGTCGTCAATCAATCCGACATCGGCAACGGTAGCTCCGAGATTGTCATCAGCAACCAACCGGACATCGCTGTCGCTGTTGGAAAGCTCGATCGGTTTTTTCTGAGGGATATCCTGATCGGTTCCCCCTTCCGGGAGATCAATCAGATTCACTTCCTGCTCGGTTTCTCCGCCCACGAGTTTCACATCGCTATCGCTATCTCCGGGAGCGAGCTTCACGTCGCTGTCACTGTCGTTGCGAACCAGTCGCACGTCGCTGTCGCTTCCCGGCTTTTTGATCACGATTTCGGGATCTGTTCCGAGATTATCGGAAATGGTCGCCCCTAATCCGACCAGCTTGACGTCACTGTCCCCTTCCATGTCGAAGTCGATACGATCATCTCCTCCGACCAGCCGGACATCGCTGTCGCTCGGGGAAGAGGGACTGTCCGGTTCGGAGAGAACAAGATCGTCCGCGGGTGTGGGGGCTCCACGGCGGATGATGGTGGGTTGTTCGCTGACATCCTGTTCCAGTCCCACGGAAGGGGCCTGAGGAAGGTCATCCATCAATGGAACTTCCGGGTCAGAATCGGCCTGACGGCGACGGAGAAGTGTTTCAATATCTTCGTGCTTGAACTTCCAGGTTCCGCGATCAGCAAACCCGCGGATCTCCTGCCTTTCTCGGAGACGATTCAATTCATCTTTTGAGATGCCCAGCATTTGGGCCGCTTCTTCAAGACTCAGATATTTCTTGGACATTTTGTCCGGCTCCGGTTGCAGCCTTGGATGGGATTCAGGAAGGGGACGACGTCTGGGACTGGTTTTCCTGCTAAAGGAGAGGAAAACGCCTCAATGGGTCTGCCCGCGATTCAATCCCCGTTGTGAATCGATGTTTGTCTGAGCATCAGCGACCAGTCCTGATGCGCATCTGTTCAATTTGACAATGGTTCCGTTCGACAATCCGTGTCCAATTGGCCGGTACTGCTCCGTTTCGACTCCATCGGACACCAGTCAATCTGTTCCCCAGAATTTGTTTCAAACGTCAGACTTTGACAGTTCTGCGGGGTAAACGACGTGCCCGAGTGATTTCTTGTCGGTCAGAATGACTTCGATAGTCAGTTATCCCCCCGAATTGATCTGTCTTACCTGTTTTTACTGCCGCTGAGGCAGAGCTTGAACAGGACGAGACAGAAAAAGTTGATGTGATTCCGACCGTCTTTCCATTTTACGGCGGCCCGGAGGACATGCAACCGGCAGATTTTCCCGATCGGGAGTTCTGGAGAAATTAACTCACGCGGCTGGTCTTGGCAGCGGGCGTCAGAATAACCAATAAATGCTTTGAAATCAGCAAAACCGAAAAAGTCTGTCAGGCTTGCTGAACTTAACAGCCGATATGCGCTGAGAGGCTGCCAGAGAGTGCGGCCGAACACCAACGTGAGAACTGCAATGTTGCGATCCATTTTGACATTTGGACTGGCCGGAATGGCATTGATCTCATCTGCAGGGTGCATGTGTTGCGATCCCTGTGGAACCTATGCCAGTGGCCCCTACATGCCGATGGATTCGAGGTATTGTGGAGCGGTTGAACGCGGACCACTTGGCGGCCCGCAGACCAAAGCGGCCCAGCGGCGGGAAATGCGCCGGGCTCTTCGCAATATGGGGTTTGGGGTCTGCCCGACATGTTATGGCGGCGCGAGCGCTTATGCTGTCGACCCGATGATGGATGGATACGTGATGGATGGATACGTGATGGATGGTGGGCTTGCCCCTGCGATGGTGGGGGGAACTTGCCCAACTTGTCAGGGTCAAGGACATCTCTCCCAGTTCCCGCATCCAGAAATGGGCGCGCCGATGATGGGGCCAGAGATGAGCCCTTATCCTCAGGTGATGCCTTCTTCTCCGGAATCTGTTCCTTATCAGCAGTCCCCAATGAATGTGCCGGTTCCGATGATGGAGCCGACATTGGAAACTCCAACCCCCGCACCAGCCCCAGCGCCGACACCAGCACCCGGAGCGCCGTCCGCAAACGGAACCAGCCAGTTCTATCCGACAGGAATGTCCCCACTTTTCGGTGGGATCAGTTCCTATCAGGCTGGACCGTCTGTATCGACACCCCCGCCCGTCCAGTCATTCCGCCCGGGGGCTCAACCTGTCTCCTATCAGTCATCGGTTGATCCAATGATGGTTCCCGGAATGACTCCGAACGCTCAGCCCATGCTGACTGCCCCATATTGATCAGGCTACCGATCGACTGTCGATCTGTTCGGACTGTCAATCTATCCCCCGGACTCCCCCGAGTCTGGCGTCAGATCTTGACCCAAGGGGAAGGTGAGGAAGACCAGATCTTGTCTGGCTGAGGTCTTGTCAGCCTGAACTGTTCCCGGAGAATCGCCCGCAGTGTTCGGTTGCCGGTCACTGCCGTCTGGTCACATCTCCAGAATCCCTGAGACAAATTCTTCGCTTAATGAATTTATTGCTGACTTGAGTTGGCATTCTCCCTTTCATCTGTTTACTCTGGAAGTATTGGGGAATTCCTGATGCTCCGCAGGTGGAAAACGTCCGATCGCACATCGCTTCAGCGATCGCACCTCAGCTGGGAGTTCGGAATTCTCGAAGCACATTGACTGCATGCGATCGTCTTCGTACGGATTGAGCGGCGATGGTCTGTGTTTGCTGCTCAACGCATGAGTGGCCTGATTGGATGAGATGACAATGACCTTGTCAGTCACATTATCCCTGCAACGTTCTTTGGTAGGTATATGATTTGCGAGTGTATTGGATTGCTCGTCGCTGCATGCGCAGCGAGGCAGCATGATATCACCTGATGACATGGCATTTTCGTGTCTTCAACGAGTTGATCTCCGTGTCATCACGGGGAGTTCAACGTAGATTTCAACAAGACGGGAGAGCCCATGTACCTGCAGATGATCAGTCTGCATGGCCTTGTTCGCGGTCAAAACATTGAGATGGGACGGGACGCTGACACGGGGGGACAAATCCGTTACGTCGTCGAACTGGTCCGCCAGCTGTCAACCTGCCCGGGAATCGATCAGGTTGATCTATTCACCCGGCGAATTCGGGACAGCCGGGTTTCTTCTGATTACAGCGTTCAAATTGAGCCACTCAACGACAAGTGCCGGATTGTCCGGCTTCCATGCGGTGGAGGACGCTACTACAGGAAAGAACGACTTTGGCCGTATCTTGATGAATTCGTGGACCGAATGATTACGTTCACGAGAAAATCGGGCCTGCAGCCAACACTCGTTCACGGGCATTATGCGGATGCTGGATATGTTGCCCGGGAAGTTGCTTCTGCTTGGGGGGTCCCGTTTGTTTTCACGGGGCATTCGCTCGGGAAGCCGAAACTGGAATATCTCCTTGCAGAAGGGTGGACTCACGAGCAGGCGAATGAAGTTCTTGCCATCGATCACCGCATCCACGTTGAACAGGAGTGTCTGGCGGCTGCGGATCTGGTGATTTGCAGCACCAATCACGAGCGTGACGTTGGGTATGGGCAGTACTATCGCGATGATGATTGCCGCATCGAAGTGATCCCTCCCGGAACGGATCTGAAGCGGTTCTTTCCTTATTACGAGTATCACATCAATCCGCAGGGGATCGGGGAAGAATTCAAACAGGCCCGGCTGCGAATTGAGCAGGCGCTCAACCGGTTTCTGTTTGACCCCAACAAACCGCTGATCCTGGCGCTGTGCCGACCGGACAGGCGGAAAAATATTCAGGCCCTCATACAGGCCTATGGGGAATCGAAAGCCCTGCAGGCCATCGCCAACCTGGCGATCTTTGCGGGGATTCGAAATAACATCGAGGAGATGCCCGAGAATGAGCAGCAGGTTCTCACGGACATTCTGCTGATGATGGACCGGTATGATCTGTATGGGAAGATGGCCATTCCGAAGCAACATGATTCTGAGCTGGATGTCCCTGAGCTTTACCGGTTTGCTGCTGAGCGTCGCGGGATTTTTGCGAACACCGCCTTCGTTGAGCTGTTCGGACTGACGTTTATCGAGTCCTCTGCTGCCGGCCTTCCGTTTGTCGGAACTCACAACGGGGGCCCGCAGGATATCGTCCGGAATTGCGAAAGCGGTCTGATCATTGATGTCAATGATCAGGAGGCTCTGACGAACGCGATGCTTCAATTGCTCACAGATGAGGAAGAGTGGACTCGGTGTTCGAATAACGGGATCAACCGGGTCCCGACTCATTACAGCTGGGAATCACACTGCGACCGATATCTGACAGCGATTAAGGATGTTGTGGCCTCTCCAGCGAAATCGACCCCGATCACAGGGACCATTACTCCCGGAGTGCGTCTTGCCAACGTCGATGCCATTCTCATCACCGACATCGACAATACCCTTCTGGGGGATGATGAGGCTTTGGAGCAGCTACTAGACTTGCTGAAGGAACATCGAGGACGTTTGGGATTCGGTGTGGCCTCCGGGCGATCTGTTGAGTTGATCGATGAGGTTCTCGAACAGTACGGGATTGATGATATCGATGTGGTGATCTCATCGGTTGGTTCGGAAATCTACTACGGTCGAAGCATGGTTCCGGACCGAGGCTGGATGACTCGGGTCCGTCATAAATGGCATCCTGAACGTATTCGGGAAGTGATGAGTCAGTTCCCGTGGGTCGCGCTCCAGACCGAGCCGACCGCTCAACGGGAGTTCAAGATCAGTTATAATTTTGACCAGTCCTTTTCACTGGAAAAAGCGTCGGAGCAGATCCGCGAAGCCCTTGATGCAACCCGGTCTGCCTATTCGCTGGTAATCTCCCATAACTGCTATATCGATATCCTTCCCCATCGAGCCTCGAAAGGAAAAGCAGTTCGTTATTTGTCTCAGAAATGGGGTATCCCGCTGGAGCGGATTGCGACAGCCGGTGATTCAGGAAACGATTACGACATGTTGTGTGGACGGACCGCAGGAATTGTCGTTGGCAACTATTCCGATGAATTGAGTCCGCTTCGGAATTCCTCTCATCTGGTCTATTTCGCAAAAGGGACTCATGCATCGGGATTGATCGAGGGGCTGAAACATTATGGACTACTCGATTCCCCAGATGACACGGAGCCTGATCCCGGCGGTCAGTATTCTCGAAATGGAAGGGGACACCTCAGTGAAGCCACTTCAGTTGTCGCTAAGGAACTCTGACGGAGGGGATTATTGACGATATTGCGTTGAGCGAAGCCGACCGAAATTCTCTTGATTGATGACACTGTGACGCCAGCACCCGGTGAAATTAAAGGACGGATTCGTGGACTCTGCAAAATTAGAGGTTCATCCGGAACGGGAACAGAAAACTCTCGCGCGAATTCTACCGCGACTGGAAGAGCGTTTTGGGAAAGACGTTGACCCGGCTCAGTGGGATGGGTTCACGCGACGCTTGAAAAAGGAGTTCCCCTTTCTTTTTCAGCGTCTTTATGCTCTTTACGGGACGCAGTACGATTTCTTTTATCATCTGGAAGGAATTCTTGCGTCAGCGGCGGAATACTGGATCAGTCGCCCCGATGAACTCAAGGCGCTGGATGCGCTCCGTGAGGTTGATCCGAACTGGTTCATGTCAAACCGGATGGTAGGGGCGATGTGTTATGTCGACCTGTTCGCCGGGACACTTCAGGGGATGCGGGACAAGATCCCCTATCTGAAGGAACTGGGGATCACGTATCTTCATCTGATGCCCCCATTTAAAGTCCCTGCCGGAGATAATGACGGGGGGTACGCGGTCAGCAGTTATCGCGAAATTCAGCCGAATCTGGGGACGATGGAGGATCTGGCGCAGCTGGCGACCGAACTTCGCCGACATGGAATTTCCATCGTCATTGACTTTGTCTTTAATCACACATCCGATGAGCACGAGTGGGCGAAGAAAGCGCTGGCAGGCGATCCTGAATATCAGGCGTTCTACCGGATGTACCCCGACCGCACGATTCCCGACCGGTTCGAGAAGACTCTTCCGGAGATCTTCCCTGATGAGCATCCCGGATCATTTACTTATCGCAGTCGAATCGGAAAATGGGTCTGGACGACATTTCATAATTATCAATGGGATTTAAATTATGAAAATCCGGTTGTTTTTAACCGGATGCTGGAGGAAATGCTCTTCCTGGCCAATCAGGGGATTGAAGTCCTCCGTCTGGATGCGGTTGCTTTTCTGTGGAAACAGGAAGGGACAAATTGCCAGAACCTCCCTCAGGCTCACTGGATTATTCAGGCGTACAACGCACTGGCCCGAATTGCTGCCCCGGCGCTGTTGTTCAAGTCGGAAGCCATCGTCCATCCGGATGAAGTGCGGAAGTACATTCACCGCCATGAATGCCAGATTTCCTATAACCCCCAGCTCATGGCTGTGTTGTGGAACTCACTTGCGACACGCGAAGTGCGGCTGTTGAAGACCGCAATGCAGCGGCGATTCCACATTCCGGCGGATTGCGACTGGGTGAATTACGTCCGATGCCATGATGACATTGGCTGGGCGTTTTCAGATGACGATGTTGCGCTGGCCGGATTTGATCCTCAGGCACACAGACGCTTTCTGACAAGATTTTTTACGGGGCTGTTTGAGGGTTCGTTCGCACGTGGTCTTCCTTTTCAGGAAGACCGCAATACCGGAGATGCACGGGTCTCCGGGACTTGTGCATCGCTTTGCGGACTGGAAAGTGCCATTGAGGCGAACGATCCCCACCTCATCAAGCTGGCGATTGATCGCATCATGCTGATTCATGGCGTGATCATGACCATTGGGGGGATCCCGTTGATTTATCTGGGGGACGAAATCGCCCAGTTGAATGATTACTCATACTCGTCGGTGATCGAGAAAACCGGGGACTCGCGCTGGGTCCATCGTGGTCGCTTCGACTGGGATCGGGCGGAGCAACGGAACGATAGCGAGACGATTCCCGGTCGAGTTCATCAGGGACTCCTCCGTCTGATTCAGCTGCGGCAGCAGAATGTTGCGTTCAGTAATGCCGAAACGGAGTTTGTAGATACCGGAAATGACCACATTTTCGGCTACTTCCGGACGAACAATGATTACAGCGTCCTGTGCCTTGCGAATGTCTCGGAGGAACCGCAAAAGCTGGAAGGGCGGCATCTTCGGATGCTTGGTCTGCGGAAAAATGTGATTGATCTGGTTTCTGGACGCTCGGTGATGGCAGTGCAGGAACTTCAGCTGGAGCCGTACCAGTTCGCCGTGTTGTCCCGTCCCCGTTCGTGATGAGGTCCCACTTCATGCAGAACGGGGAAGATCCAGAACGAGTTAGGAGCATCGGTTCTGTGTCTGGTTGGGGCGCCAGATGTTTTGTATTTGCTGCGCATGTGAATTGTTCATGGCAGGTTACGGCGAATGTGCCGGTGCATGGCCGTCGGCGATTTTCCCCCCCACAGGGGAGCGGCGGTCACTCGATCACAAGTACCCCACTGAGGAACCCGTATTGACCCAACTGCAGGGATGCTCGATAAAACCGGGTCCCGACAATCGGGACATTGGATGACGTCTGGTATTTTCGTTTGAATCCGGCTCCGGGATGGAGTCTTGCGCAGGCTGCATGATGTGGCTGAAACTTCCGCTGTTGCAACGGTACATCTTCGCTGAAGTCTTTCGGGTCTTCGCGTTTGTTCTGTCTTGCATCACGATTTTGCTGGTCTTTGTCGGAATCTTTCAACAGGCGACTGCGAGCGGATTGGGGGCGGGTCAGGCACTGACCATCATTCCCTATATCATCCCCAGCATGCTCCCGTTCACGATCCCGGCTGCCCTTCTGCTGACAGTCAGTGTTGTTTACGGACGCATGACAGGAGATCAGGAGCTGATCGCAGCGAAAGCGGCGGGAATTCATCCGATTTCTCTGATGTGGCCGTCACTGGCTTTGGGAGCGGTATTGAGTCTGGGGACGCTTTTCCTGACTGATCAGGTGATTCCCTGGTCGATCCTCAAGATCGAACAGCACATCGTCTCGTTCATGGAAGATGTTTTTCTGGAGCGATTGCGAACCGAACATCATTTCAGCGATCCACGGCATGGACTCCTGGTGAGTGTTGAAGGGGTCGATGGTCACATCCTGAAACGGCCGACATTCCGGTACACGAAAGGGCAGAAAGTCTGCACCCTTCAGGCCGAAGAGGCCATGATCGACCTTGATACCGAGGTGCAGATGCTCACCATCAGCGCCCGAAATGCCTGGATCGATATTCCGGGGCAGGCGCGAGGGCGATTTCGGGAGTGGACGGAGCAGATCCGCTGGGATGATGT
>CALLWY010000047.1 GCA_938015865.1 uncultured Planctomicrobium sp. | reverse complement strand
TCTGACGCGGGTACTCCCGGGGCAACTGAATCTCGACGCGATGACGATCCGCCGAAACCGGTCGCCCCTGCGCATCCCGGACCAACCCGCGCACATGATACTGCACCTGGTATCGCTCTGGCGGATTCCCGACAACCTGAAGCACCTGAATGGGGGGGAAATTGCGAAAGGCGGCCTGCACCTGAGCGGCCTCCGCTGTGAGCCGTCGCTCTCGAAGAGACAGGTGCCGCGGGGCTGCTCGAGGATGTTCTGAAGCCGGTTGCCGGGGATGAGCAGTCGCCAACACGGATTCCTGAGAAGAATGAATGACGATCTTCGGCGGGCATTCCGGCGATGGTGCTGGAACGATGAGTGTCGTACCGCACTGCTTGCAGCGGCCCGTCCGACCGGCAAACTCGTGCGACATGACAAATGTCTTGCCACAGTGGGAACAGGAAAACGGAATCATCACAACACCCCCTCTTGCCAAATCAACGTCGACGAGATGACTCCCAGTACGAACCCCACCCAGGAAAACAGCAGGCTCAGGACCAGCACCAGAACGGAACTTTTCTTTAGATGGATCATCCAGAAGCCGAACACCGTGGCAGCACCACTCAGGAGTGACGGAATTCCATACAACACCAGGCTGGTGAAGGCGGCCAAAACTGTTCCCACCAAGAGTAAAAACTCCCAGGGAAACGGAAGTTCAGGGAGCTCCATATCGAAGCGTCTGTTTGCGAAGTCTCCAGGGTGAGCCGCAACAGTGGGCAGCGCATCAATCCGAATCTCGGCTCCCAGTCGCAGCACGTTGACATGGGCGCACCCATACGCTGAGCAGCCACGATTTTCATTCCAACACCCCTCATGAAACGGCAGTTGACAGCCAGGGCAGAACGTCAACGAGTCGTCGTGGCCGATCTCGGTTTGACAAATACTGCAAAATCGATCTGTGGGGCTTGTGCTTGAATCCATTGTTCACTCAAGATCCGCATCGTTTGCCGAAGCCGAATGCGAAGAGGTATTGAGTCGGCGATCGGTCTGATGGAGGGGGAACAGCCGGTGTGATCACGGATCGAGTTCCGGCAGGACGTCGCCGCTGACGCGGAGGACATGGGGAAAAGATTCCATCATGCTTTTTTCACCGTCTGCTTTTCTCGGAATCATGAGAACTCGGAGGCCCGGAGGTCTTGGAAGTTTGTTTTCCGGCAGGTCCTTATGCCGGTGCGACTGCGGGGGAAGCATTCGTCTTTTCGTGGAAGGTGAATGTCGTTCCTCCAATCTGCACCTGATCCAGGTTTCGCAGCCGAATCCGCTGGACGGGCCTTCCATTGACGAATGTCCCCTGAAGAGTCCCCTGGTCTTGGATTTCGTATCCCTGGGGAATCGTGCGGATGGCCGCGTGCTGTGGCGCGATCTGAATGTCCTTGAACAGATAGATCTCGCACTGGGGCGAGCTGCCGATGATTGTTGGATTTTTGTAGAGAATGAATTGCTTTCCGGCGATCAGTCCGGTGGTCACTTTCAACCAACCGGTTTTGGCCGTGTTCTCAATCAGCCCAGTGCAGAGGCCTGCAAATGTGCCAATCGCGATCAGGCCCAAGAGGCGGCTGACCCAGTCCGTTCCTGTGACGAGAGTCACCACATCGAAGACTCCTCCGCCGATGAGCCCGCCCAAAAAACCGCCCGCCAGACCGATCAGGAGTTTCTTGGGACTACGAAGAACGATCCCGGGCGCAATCGCCAGGAAAAAGCCAAGCATCGACCAGCCCACCGCCCGGGCAGCGACCTGCACAGACATCCCATGCTCACCAGATCCGCCCCCAAGCGCCCGGTACAGTTGATCCAGAATCAGTCCGACGAAAAGGCCTCCAAGCGCTCCCAGGCAGATGCCGATGGACCCGTTGATGATGGCTTCGCGGAGATTGCGTCCGACCACAGCATCAGCAATGGACAAAAACATCGCAATGCTCATCCCGGCGAAGGCACAAAACAGGATCGTCCGCAGAAATCCGATTTGCTGATTCCGCTCCAAAATTTTTGTGACTTGCTGTTCTTTTTCGGCATCCGAGAGCGATTCATTCTCCCAGACTGCCAGAGCGGGATTTCCCTGATAGCGAATTCTGATCTGCTCAAACAATGGCGCCGCCTGCTCTTGAGAAAGTCCCCCTGTCTCGATCTGTGCGGAAACTGCAGCCACGTCCATAATCAGCATGTTGGTCTCGTCCAATGACCGATTCACGAGTTGCCAGGGAATTTCACTCAGAGGCCAGGCACACAGTCCCCCCAGAAATCCAAAAAGGGTCATGGAGAAGAGGAGATGATACCAGAGGCCCGTCAGGCCTGGGCTCCGATGCACAGTCGGAATGGGGTGGGCCAGCTGGCGCTGATAATGATCAGTCATCCGAAGTCGCGCGCTCTGCTGCTGAAGCTTGTCGTCCACCGCCGGGGAATGCACTTCATCCCAGGAGACCTGGATTTTTTCGGAGTCAGCCATGTTGTCCTCGCTGGAAAAACATGTTGTCTGTGTCGCAGGGATTCAGCCACATCCAATTCGAGTCCTGGACGAAATGATGTGGTCGGGATGGTCTTATTGCGGAATCCGGGCCAGCAGCTCCCGCACGTCGCCGAAGAACTGCCACCGCCGGTGGTCGAGGACATGGTCTGCGCGCGTCGCAAATGAAACGGAATGTCCCAGTTCCGGTTCGATGACGAAGGTATTGACACCGATAATGGAACCTCGCGAAGTCACCAGTGGTCCACCGCTATTTCCGGGATGGATGGCTGCGGTGGTCTGGATATAACGCCCCTCGCGGCGGGCCGAGACGATCCCTTCGGTCAATGTGTATTCGAGGCCCAGCGGATGGCCGATCGCGAGGACTTCGATGCCTGGGACAATTGCGGAGAAATCGCCGATCGGTCCGGCAGGTTTCAGCCCCGCCGCTTCCACTTGGAGCAGA
>CALLWY010000046.1 GCA_938015865.1 uncultured Planctomicrobium sp. | reverse complement strand
CGCAGCCCTCTCCGGGCTCGCTCGTGCAGGTCAGTCTGCCAGCAGTCTTCTCCCAGCCATGATCAAGATCCAAAAGGAAGATGCGAATCAGGAGGTTCGGGATGCTGCGGCAGGGGCCATCCAGGTGATTCGGTCGTCGGACAAGGTCGGATCGTTTCCGTGGTTCAAGCTGGTTTCCGGCGGGACTGTTCTGTTGATCGTGGGATGGGCGCTGCTGAAGTGGCGCGATGAATTAACGGAGTGGTTGAAAACGTGGATCGATCGTGTCGGCTAACGACTGCGTTCCTCATTACTTAGTGTTGCTTACTGGCGACAAACTCCTGTGATTTCTCGTGCCGACGGCTGCTGTTGGACAGGAACGTGGATTTGGAAAAAATTGCCTGAGCGCAGCAAAATCGGCCCGGATTCCTGCCGTCTGAGTGAAGTTCAGTTATCATGACAACATGATCGATCTGCTCAATCTTCACAATTTCTGTCGAGCCGGCCGGATCATTGTGAGCCGTCTGGTTCTGGTCGGTCTGTGTCTCGTTGTGGTGTGTACTGCGCGTTCCGCCTTCGGGATCGATCCGGAGCGAGCCCTCACTCAGGCTTTGATCAGGAAGTGGCAGTTTTCTCAGGGCCTTCCTCAACCGCGAGTCCTTGCCATCACCCAGACCCGTGATGGGCGTCTCTGGCTGGGCACCCAGTCGGGGCTGTTCCTGTTCGATGGACTTCGTTTTTGGACCTACAGGCCCACTCATGGGGAACTCCCTGCCAATCTCTGGGTTCAGCAGATGCTCGAAGACCCGAATCAGCGTCTCTGGATTGCGACGATGGGGGATGGCCTGTACTGCCTGAACAGGAACACTTGTGAATCGTTTGGTCTGGAATCAGGGCTCCCTTCATTAAATGTCCAATGTCTGTTGATCGGGCCGGATGGAGACCTGTGGGTGGGGACCGATCGGGGACTGGTCCGCAGAATCGGAGGGAGGTTCATTCCTGTTTCTGAACAGGAAGGATTGACGGTTCAAAATGTTCGCGCTTTGGCAATCACCAGCGAAGGGACACTTTGTGTTGGTGGCGACGCGGGGCAACTCAATCTCTGGCGCGATGGGCAATTCCTCACCCGCCCTCTATCCACGATCTCTCCCCTCGCCACGATCCGGGCACTGCTCGGGACGCCGGATGGCAATTTGTGGATCGGGACGAATGAAGGTCTGGTTCGGCTGGACGAATCGGGAGAAGCCAGGATCGGCCGGGCTCAGGGCCTCGCGGATGATTTCATTGAGACACTGATGTGCACATCGGATGGGCAGATCTGGGTCGGAACACGCGATGGTCTCAGTCGCCTGGTGAAAGGCGAGATTGAGACGATCCGCGCGCGAGATGGGCTTTCTCAAAGTACCGTCTGTGCGCTTGCAGAGGATCATGAAAACAGTCTCTGGATTGGAACAAAGAACGGATTGAATCAGCTGGTTGACCGCCGCACGCTCCCCTGGACAGCCAATGAAGGGCTTCCATCAAATGAAACGGGGGCACTGATTCAGGACTCCGAAGGGGATATCTGGATCGGAACTCTGGACGCCGGACTTGCCCGTCATTATGGACGCCGATGCAATTTGGTTGCCGATGCGGAGTCCGGACTGCCCGGGAATCAGATTCGATCGCTGGAACGGGGACCCGATGGAGAAGTCTGGGTCGGTACTGATCGCGGGTTGTGCCGGTTGAAAGGATCCAGAATCGAATCTGTATTCACCACAGAGCAGGGGCTGCCGGATCTGACAATCAATTGTCTCTATCGCGACGAACACCAGACGTTGTGGGCGGGGACCGGTCGGGGACTTGCCCGAATGGAGAAGGGGCAATTCACGACACCTTTTTCAGAAGAACAATTCCCTTCTGTCCCGGTCCGCGTGATGCTGGACTCTCCGTTGAAAGAAGGGCTCATTGTCGCGACGGATGGCTTCGGAATGTTTCACTGTCATGGGGATGAGGTGATCCCGCTGTGGCATGATGTTCCTGAACTTCGCTGCGTCACCGCACTGATGGCAGGGCCGGGACAACGAGTCTGGGCCGGGACTCGCGGGGAAGGACTGTTCCTTCTGACCCCGGATAAAGCGGTTCGAATGACGGTTCGACAGGGGCTCTTCGATGATGAAATCTTCGGCATTGTCGATGACCGGCAGGGACGGATCTGGATGGCCTGCAGCCGAGGGATCTTTTTTGTTCCCGAGTCTGAACTGCTGGAACTGGCAGAAGGTCGGCGGGATTCGGTCAACAGTACCCAGTTCAGCCCGCTTGAGGCGCTTAGGACCATTGAATGTCAACAGGGGGTACAGCCATCGGTCTGGCGGATGAACGATGGAAAGTTGTGGTTTTCAACCGTTCACGGGGTTCTGATGATCGATCCCGTGACAATCTTCCGCAAGCTTCCTCCCCCACCTCTCAGTATCGAGCTCATGCAGGTCAACGGAGAGAATGTCGATCCGGGGGAACGGCTGACGCTTCCGGCGGGGTCAAACAACATCATGTTCCGCTACACGAGTTTCAGCCTGACCTATCCTCACCGCGTCAAGTTTCAGTATCGGCTGGAAGGGTTCGATGCTGACTGGATCGATGCCGGGTCGCGTCGTGAGGCGTATTACACCAACCTTCCTCCGGGACGATACCGGTTCCAGTTGAAAGCAGCGAATCCGGAGAATGACTGGTCGTCTCTGATTCAGACCCCCGAAGTGACGATTCGTCCCTATTTTTACAGGACCATCTGGTTTTATGGGCTTGTCGGGATCATTCTTGCGATTGGAGTCTGGGGACATTCGCGATTTCGGGAGATGCAGGTGCGAAACCGGATGAATGCAGCTCTCGCGGAACGGATGCGTATTGCCCGCGATCTGCATGACACCTTGATTCAGGGATTTTCTGGAGTGACGATGCAGATGCAGGCGCTGGTGGCGCGCCTCAAGAATTCTTCAGAGAAGGAGGCTCTGCAGGATGTCATCAATGATGCGGGGCGATGTCTCCGTGAGGCCCGTCAGACGGTGATCGGCCTTCGCCATGCTCCAGAGAGTGCCACCTGCTTTGTCGATTCCCTGACACGGGTTGCAAGGCAGCTGACCGAAACCCATCCGATCGAACTCCAGCTGAAGATTCCATCAGAACTGGCCCCCATGCCGTCTGAGGTTGAATACAATTTGCTGAAGATTGCTCAAGAAGCGATTGTGAACGCAATCAAGCATGCCAGCGCAACGACTCTGACGGTCTCTCTGGACTCCGAAGGAAGACAGTTGAAACTGTCGATCGTTGATAATGGTCAGGGCTTCTCTCAACAGATCGATACCGCTCCCGTGGGACATTACGGGCTGATCGGGATGAGAGAACGGGCGCACCATATCGATGGAACACTGACAATTGACAGCCGTCCCGGGCAAGGAACCTCTGTGACCGTTGTCCTGTCGCAGATCCCGGAATCAGCAGATCCATTGGCGGGAGGAAATCGGGAACCGCAAGCCATGTCGGTTTCCTGAACAAGATTCAACCTTGAAGCGGACAGACAGAGTTTCCCATGATTCGAGTACTTTGCATTGATGATCATCCCCTGGTTCGAAAAGGGATCGCGTCCATCCTTGAAAATGAACCCGACATTGATCTGGTTGCTGAAGGGGACCATGGGGAAGAGGCACTGGAACTCTATCGACAGTATACCCCTGATGTGACGCTGATGGATTTGCGAATGCCGCGGATGAATGGCATCGAAGCGGTGCAGCAGATCCGTCAGGAATACCCCGACGCCCGCATCATTGCACTCACCAGCTATGACGGGGATCAGGATATCTATCGAGCGCTCGAAGCAGGGGTGCGTGGCTATCTGTTGAAGGAAACCGTCCATACGGAAATTGTCTCTGCCATTCGGACGGTTCATGCGGGACGCAAGCTGGTGTCACAGGATGCGGCCCAACGCCTCGCGGAATATTTCCCACAGGCAGCACTCACTCCCCGGGAGGTTCAGGTTCTGGAATGTGTGGCCCGGGGAATGAGTAACAAGGACATTGCCCAGGAACTCGGGACTGCTGACGGAACAATCAAGATGCATGTTCAGAACATTTTGGCGAAGCTGAATGCCTCTGACCGGACCCATGCCGTCACAACAGCCCTGAAACGAGGGATTATTCATCTCTAGCAGCAGTGACATTGGGAATGATCACCTGATTGCAACGTAGGGGCGGAGCTGCATTGAAGGCTCTCTCCGAAGAAGCGGGGATTTGCTGGCTTCACGCACACCGCTCGAACAGATAGGATTCTGAATCGATCCATTCGAGTTGATCACGTTCGTTCGGGATGGCAGCTTGCCGAACAGGCTTGCCCCGACGACCTCTTCCAGCTGGTTTCACCAAGAATTGTCCGTATGCAGATTGTTCCCTATCCCCATCCCGCACTTTCCTTTAAGTCTGTTGAGATCCGGCAGATCGATGGGACGCTGCGTACCGTCATCCGGCAGATGTTTGATCTGATGTACGAGGCCAAAGGGATTGGTTTGGCCGCGAATCAGGTCGGACTGCCGTTCCGGTTTTTTATTGTGAATCTGCAGGCCCGTCCGAATCTTCCGGATGAAGAATTCACCTTTATCAATCCGGTCATCACGCGGAAACGGGGAAGTGACGTCGATGAGGAAGGGTGTCTGAGTCTGCCTGGGTTGTACGGTGATGTTCGGCGCGCGGATTCTTTGGTTGTCGACGCCTTCGATCTCGAAGGGCGACAGTTTCAGATGGATGTCAGTGAACTGTGGGCTCGGGTCATTCAGCACGAGTATGATCACCTGGACGGCATCATGTTTGTTGACCGGATGCGGGACGAAGGGACCAGTGCCGAACTGGATCTGAAACTGCCGAAATTTGTCGATGCGTTCCAAAAGGCTCAGCGGGCGGGGGTGATTCCCAGCGACGAGGAAATCCGTAAGGATCTTGAAGCAATGGCCAGCGCAGGTCGTGTTCCGGAAGAGTTTCTGAGTCGACCGAATTTCAGTCTGGAAGGCCTGTAGGCCGCAATTTCGTTTTCCAGAAAGGGCCGGACTGATCCGTCACAACGGATTCAGCAGCCGAGAAGCCCGTTCAGGACATGCGGACTCCGTTGCGGGGAAGATGGTCCATGATTGAGCAGATGGACCGGCAGATCTCCCGCACCCCTTTGGCATAGCGCTTCTCGCGGTACGCTGCCTGAGCAGCTGCCACAGCGACATCGTGTGCTTCCCAGTCGACTTTCCAGCCATCCTCACGGGCCGATCGCTGAACTTCTACATCGATCTTCATCAGCAGGTCCAGCAGGACTTTCGTCGACAGGCAGACGGCGGTCCGGTGAGGACGTGAATGATGAGTCTGTGACTCATCCGGATCACGCTCAGGCGCAGGTCGATTTTTGCTGCGATGATGGATGAATGCGATGAGCAGGACTGCTGTGGCAATCATTGATGCGATCACCATGAGGATTCCTGCGAATTCATCGGTAAACCATTGAATGGCGAGTCCGATGACAAAGCACATTGCAATGGACCAGAAGCTGATAAGCCACGACCAGCCGATTTGCGAGCGGTCCTCTTCAATTGGAATTTCCGCGCTGCTGGGGAGTACGTTGGCGGGAAGTTCACCGACACGGACCACAACTGCCGTGGAATTGTCCGGCCCTCCGCGAATGTTGGCCAGGTTGACCAGCATGCGGGCTGCCTGACTCGGCGGAAGTTCCCGGAGCAGGGCTCCGATCTCGGGATCGGTGACCTGATTGGAAATCCCGTCGGAACAGAGGAGGAAGGTGTCGCCGGGAAGAATGGGAAATGGTCCTTCAATATCGACTTCCACTGTCTTTTCCGGACCAAGTGAACGTGTGATGACGTTCCGGTGCAGGTGAATGTCGAAGATCCCCTCAAGTGACCCGTGCTGTCGCTCGAGTTCCCACTCCAGACTGTGATCGAAAGTGAGCTGATCGACCCGATCGCGTCGGACCCGATAAAGACGGCTGTCTCCGACATGCCCGACGATGGCTCCATGAGGAGTCAGGGCGAGCGCTGTGCAGGTGGTCCCCATGTGGTGAAAGTCAACATTCTGGGTTCCCCGTTCGTTAATCGCCCGGTTGGCGGCCAGTACGGCTTCCTGCAGGGTTTTTCGCGGATCGACTCCTGATGATTTCAGAAATGTATGCGGAACGGTTTCAATCGCGATGCGGCTGGCGAGTTCACCGACAGCGTGACCTCCCATTCCGTCGGCCACTATGAAGAGGTGACCACACCGCCACCACTCCGCCTCGTCACGGCAGATATAGGCGCAATGGGCATCTTCGTTGTTCTGTCTGCGCAGGCCGATGTCGGTGACTGCGTCATACAAAACTGTTTGCTCCCAATGCACGCTGTTCCAGCCTCAATTCAAAGCCTATTGCCAGTCAGCGATCACTCTCTTCCCTGCATCGAGTTCCTCCCTGCCTCTGACCGTTTCTTAATTGGACCAAAACCCGGCCTCGTTCGCCAGCGATTGACTTCAGGAGTTTGACTCGGAATTTTTCGTAATTCAGGGGAATCGCGATGGTGCGATGTCAGAAAGTCAGCGGTGGAAGTCGAGCTGCCGACGCAATGCAGCGATTCATTCTTTTCTACGGAGATTTCCTGAGGAGATTGTTGGGCCTGGAATGGAGAGCCAGAATCAAAGACAGGGGGAGAGGGGAGCCGTCATCCGATGCGGTTACGATACGGAGAACGGGACAGGGAGGGAACGGTCCCAGACTCACGAGACCGGATGCTGCATCTGGTCTAATGCCGCTTCTCGAGTCGGATAAATCGGCCAGATGGTGTCGAGATTGGTCACTTCCAGAATTTCCCGGCAATACGGACGCAACTGGCAAAGAGCCAGTTGTCCACCCTGTTTCTCCCGGGCGACTTTCCAGCAGCGAACGAGAAGCTCTACAAACATGGAATTAAAGAATTCCACCTGTTGAAGGTCGATCAAGACCCGGTCCGAGGCATTGCGGACCATGGCTGTGAGTCTGTTGGCAATTTGATCGACAATCGTGCTGTTGATCGTTTCGGCCCCCTGCAGAAACGAAATGACGGTCACGTCTCCGTCCTGCTCACTTTTGATCAATTGATCGGTTGTCATCGTTCCCCTCCGAATGCGTGACCCATCCCGGGGCCGGCGATTTTAAGCCCATTCAAACAGAGACTGCGTCCGCAAAATGACAAGGTCTTCGGGAAAAGTATGAAACGTATGGATGGTCATCATCCGGTCGTTCCCTTCGACCTGAATCAGACTCAGGGGGCCGGGGAACAGACGATTATGTGCAGGGAACTGATAGGACAGGAACGCACGTGAGGCGGACATCTCCAGTTCCAGCTGGACTCGGGTGAAGATGGAAAAATCAACAGTGTCAATATGCCCAGCGAAATGATACCCAAACGGAGACTCGACTTCGACAATCAGCTCTTCCTCTTCATTGAAAAAGTAGGTCTGCTGCAGACCGTAAGTAGAGAGAACCTGGCTGTCGGGGGCGGTCACTTCGACCAGGGATTTTCCGCCGGATGTAGCCTGAACAACATGCCCCCCTTCGCTGATCCCGATGAACAGCTCTCCATGCGTCGTCCGAATCCGTCCCGACGTCGCCAGACTGAAGAGTTCCGGGTGTAAGGGGCGATCGAAAAAACGATACGACGTTTCCGAGATACTCGGGCGGACGCTATGTGTTGGCATGAGACGACCGACTTTCTCATGGAGGTGAACAATCAGGTGTGAGCAGGCCTTCGCTTGCCATCCGTCATCAGTATAGGTTGCCGGGGGAGGGGAACGTAGATGCTGTTTTCACACTTTTTCTTTCCCCCGAAGAAGTCGCGAATTTTACCTGAGACGTGGTTGAATCCCTGTCGACACTTGGTCTCTGTCAGAACAGAGGACTCTTCCCGATCATCCGTCTCCAGACGGAAAGCTGACCCAAATGCAGCGCCAGATGTCCGGTGAGCAAAAAGGAAACCAGATCTGCCACGGTAGGAAGCCGCTTGACCATGTGAGGCCGTGGGTTGGGGCGTGACATCGCTTCTGGATCTGGGGAGACTGCGAGCTGCCGGGCGAGTTCAAAACGCTCCATGAGCTGATTCAGAAGTTCCTCTTTGGTGGGATAGATGTCACGCTCTGTGGAAGGAGTCGATTTAGGACCGAACTGAAGAATCCAACTCTTCGGGAGTGTCTGCTCTCCTCCGAGCAGCTTCACTGCGAAATCTCCGGTGAGCGCCAGGTGGCCGATGATCCATGCGGGATGATTTACGCCCGGAAGGGGTTGTTCGGCAAGCCGTTCGTCGGGAATCTCCTTCATGAGTTCTTCGGCATAACCCAACATAAACTGGTTAACGTGAATATCCTGTTCGAACATGGTCAGCCTGATCTAAAAGAAGGGATGACAGGGAACAAAGGGCAAATGGCTTCCTTGTCACGCATTTCGTGATCACTTTCCAGCCGTTTCCCGCATTGATTATCTTCGTGTGAGGACATCAGATTGTCCATGTCCAGTTTTCGACGTCGTCCTGGGCCATTCTCGCCGCTCACGCACCCACGCACCGGAATACACCCGAATGCCTACCCCGGGAACTCCCCCCGAACCTCACCAGGTTTCTGAAAAGTTTGTTCATTTCTGTAACGTAATTGCCCGGCTCCGCAGCCCGGAAGGCTGCCCGTGGGATCGCGTCCAGACCCTCAAATCGATCAAGCCCTATACGCTCGAAGAGACATACGAACTCCTTGAAGCGATCGATGCCGATGATAATGACGGGATCCGGGAAGAGCTGGGGGATGTGTTGCTTCAGGTCGTTCTGGATGCCCAGATCGCTTCGGACGAAGGCCGGTTCGATCTGGTGGACGTGATCGATGGGATCACTCAGAAGATGATTGCTCGACATCCACATGTCTTCGGCGATGCACAGGCGAGCAGCGCCGCCGAAGTTCGAGCCCACTGGGAGCGGGTGAAGTCGGAGGAGAAGAAAAGAAACTCCGTACTGGATGGAATCCCAGTGGATCTTCCAGCACTGGCACGCGCAGCGCGGATCACAAAGAAGGCTGCTTCCGTGGGATATGATTTCCCGCATCGGGCCATGCTGTTTGACAAACTGCGGGAGGAGATTGAAGAACTCCGGGCGGAACTTGACCCGGATGGGAAGATGCCTGAGATCTCCGCGAGCGTCGATATGGCTCCTGTGCCGGATGAACCGGTCACCTGTCCGGAGCAACTGGAGCGGATCGAAGGAGAGCTGGGAGACATTCTGTTCGTTCTGGCGAATATCGCACGACGATGGGGAATCAATCCGGAAGAAGCCCTTCGACGTTCGAATGCCAAATTTACCAGACGCTTCCAGTATATCGAGCAGGGGCTCGCCGCGCGTGGAAAGAGCATCCGTGACGCGACGCTTCAGGAGATGGAG
>CALLWY010000045.1 GCA_938015865.1 uncultured Planctomicrobium sp. | reverse complement strand
GGCTCCAGCAGGCCCCCGGTGAAAGGCTTTGCCCCTGCGTAAAGTAATCCGGAAGCGGCCCCAAGAATCAGATTCCGTCTGCTGATCAGGTTCATCGTTCTCTTCCGATTCCGAGGTTGATGTGGCGGATATCAGTCCGCTGGAATGGCGTTGCCCGGTTGAACTCCTTCTCACGGGCGAGCCACCGTACGAGGGTCACAGGACGGAGCCTGTCAGCAGACGTGATTCAGTTCGAATCCGGCCGTTCTTCCCGAAGGAAGGAATACAGGATGACATTCGCCGCAAGGCGGACCGCATCATCGTGCAGATACCCTTCGCAAAACCGTCCGGCCGATTTCTGGAGCGCGCAGCTGAGATCGTACCGACTATAAATGATCACAAGTCGCCCATCGATTTCAACCCCTTCCAGCTCAGGTTCCTGTAATGACTCGATGAATTGCGGCAATTCCCTATCGGCATCTTCAGACTCGGAAGCGGACTCCTCTGGAGAGGTTCTTACAGTCCTCAGGTGCATCTCCTTCAACGAATCTCTGGAATCCATCGAATAAAACGGATGCCCCAGCGGCACCGGACGGAGCGCGGAGTCCGGGAACAACGTTCGCGCCATCTCCCGAAAACTGACATCGAAGTCCTGCGAGCCACAGCAGGCATCAGCAAACAGAAGACCTCCATTTCGAAGATGCTGCCGGAGCCGTTCCAGTTCCTGCGGGGAATACTGAAACTTTCGGGCTCCATGAAGCACCAGAAGGGGGGAATCAAAAATCTCGCTGAATTCGAGCGAGACGAGAGCAGGGGAGGCTTCGACCAGCGGCCCCACAAACGCATTGACACGAGCAATCGGTCGATTCCATGCCAAAGGTGCAGGGCTGACCAATCCTGGGACACGAAGTTGGCCGATCCGCATCAGATGACGCCCATAGAGTTCCCCCACAGTCATCGGTCCAGTCACCGGAACCGTGGGGCTGTTGTTGACGCGGTCATACGGACGTGGAAAGGTCGGGGAAGCCGGGTCACTGACGTAGGCGAGTATATTCAGCCCGATCGCCACTTCGGGAGTGACCGGAGGAACAGTCCCGGGTTCATTCCATTGCTGCAAAGAAACATGCTCCCAGACATCCGAAAGATTGACGGGAGAATAAAAAATCGTGGTCCGGCACCCGGCGTCCAGTGCGTAAAGCGGAACATCACGGGCATCAACGGGAATCTCCATCCGGTAGATAGGATGTCCCACTGGAAGCTCAGCAAGTTCTCCTTCCTCACGTCGATAAAGTCGCGAGATGAGCCGCCGCAGGTCCTCGTCGAACTGAGTGGCATCCCCCTGAGGGGAGGCGAGCAACACCCCTCCTTCATCAAGATACTGACGAAGCGCAGTGACTTCGTTCTCCGTGAAGCCGAACCTGTCTGCTGAGGTGAGATACAAAATGCGGGGTGGTTCGCTCAGGTTCGACAGCTGATCAAGCGTCACATCACGGCAGGTGGCAATCCTCGGCCAGCCACGGCGCCGGACAAACAACTCATTCAGATTCCAGACATCATGCGGGCAAGGGGAGTCACCTGATTCCGAAAGCGAGAGCCGGTGAATGGTGACCGGCCCGCGACGGGACGCCAGACACAGCAACGCATAGCTGGTCGAAATCACATCGTTCGTCCCCGGCCATCGCTCCGTCGTCTGATTGCGGGTCATCAGCAGGGAATGAACGCCAATTTCATGCCATCTCGCCTCATTCGGAAACAGAAATCCACGGGGCCGATTGGCCATCTCGATCCCAAGGAGATGGAACGAAGCAATCGATGCAGGGGTCAGGACACGGGTTTGAGCCAGATCTTGATTGTCGAGCCAATCCCGGGCTTTGGACATTGCCGATGCCAGGGCCTCCCGAACATCATCCGATCCCGACTCCAGACCCTCTTCACAGATGGACAATGCACACAGCCCGGTGATTGTCCCGGTCAGTGTGCTGACAGCGACCGCGTTCGAAGGTTCAGAGACAGAGGCAGACACCGGAGCGGCAAAGTCATACCAGCCTCCATCCGGCCTCTGAAGCGACTGAATTTCTGCACTCGCTCTCTGCCAGACCTCCTCAGGAACCGGAATTCCACTTCGCCGGGCATCCCGCAATGCAATCAGGATAAAGCTGGTGATGCTCAGATCCCCGACAGTGTCATCCGTTCGATGGCTCCAGCCGCCCGTTTCCCGCTGTAGGGAAACCATACGCCCGGTGAGTTGCTGAATGCGGGGAACATCCTCCTGCTGGTGAACTGCAATCAGCGCCATCAGTCCCAGGGCCAGCTCATGAGTTCGTGTCACCGAGTCCCAGTCCACTCGCCGCAGGGCAGAGACTGATCGCTCGACATCGGCATCCGGGAACGACGTTGCAGTCTTGATCAGCGCCAGTGTCGCCAGTGCCGTCGCTCCGACTTGATGCGTGAGGTACCCATCGGCAGGAAAAAGGCCATCCTCAAACTGCCGTTCCAGCAGTGCTCGTCGACTCCCCTGAATCGTCTGAAGGATCAGTTCACGTCGGGAATCGCTCTGACCTCCCCACAATGGCAATGTCCCAGCACACAAAAACAGGATTCCCGGAAGGACGGAACACAGAAAACGAAATGGCAGCATACGAAGAAGAACCGGGACACAAACGCGGTGTAAACAACTCGGAGGCCCGTTTGCGCGGGCATGGTATCAGAACCCGCGAAACAGGTCTTGATGAGTTTGTCACCTGATGACGTTCCAGGGGCAACGATGGCGCCATTGCCTTGTGATCTCCCGCTGTCATCCCCGGACTGGAGCGGAAAGCCCTCAAAAGGTCTTCAATCAATATGAATTACCGAGTATGGTGAGAGCCGGGTCGGTTGAGCCCCGATTTCTTTGTTTCCGACGCGCATCACGAATTGCCGGGAGGGTTCCCAGGTGTCCTTACGACTTCCGTCCCGACCGAAACTCCGCCTGCAGACCACTCTCTTTGCGCTGATAGTCAGCGTGATACTTCCGCAAAAACTGATCGGGGAGGAGTCGACAAAGAAAAGAACGGACGCAACTGCGTCGTCGGAAATCACGCTAGGGGATCTTTCGTCCGGCAAAGTCCGAGTTCTTGATCTGACCTATACTCTGAATTCCGAGACACATTACTGGCCGGGAGAGGAGTACACACCGTTTCAGATCGAGACCATCGCGACGCTGAAAAAGGATGGGGTCTATTCCAGAAAAGTCAGCTTTCCGGAGCACATCGGCACCCATCTGGATGCACCAAATCACTTCGAGGAGGGGCAGCAGGACGTCTCCGAAATCCCGGTCGAGATGTTCATCGGACCGGGGGTTGTCATTGACATCACCTTGCAGGCCGAAGCCAATCCGGACAAGGCGCTCTCTGTGGACGACTTGCGGGAATGGGAAAAGGAAAACGGCCCCATCCCCAGCGGGGCGATCGTCCTTCTGCGGACTGGCTGGGGAGCGTTCTGGAGTTCCCGGGTCCGCTACCAGAACCGTGATGCGCGGGGAGAACTTCATTTCCCCGGCTATTCTCCGGAATCGGCCCGGTGGCTGATCGAAGAGCGGAAGATCAGAGGGATCGGAATCGACACCATGAGCATCGACCCCGGAATCTCAAAAACATTTGACGTTCACCATATCATTAATCAAGCCGGGCGGTATGGCTTGGAAAATGTCGCTCACCTGGACAAGCTCCCCGTTCGCGGATTCACTCTGATCGTCGCCCCTATCAAGGTCGAGGGAGGAACAGGAGGCCCCTGCCGCATTTTTGCGTTGCTCCCGGAACATTCCGAAGTTGGAAAAAACTGAATCTTTCGTTGCGAAAATTGACGCAGATATTTTACGGTATCCACCTCTTGGCGAGGGGACCGCGCAGGAACCCTATCTTCGCTCTTTTCCCCCAAGGGTATTCCCAAAACAGAGAACAACGCATCAACACATCGCGGGAAACTGTTGCAATTTGCTTCGTTTCAAAACATTCAATGCGCAAAAACTCATATTGAATAAGGTGTTAGAGGGTTCTCGATCCCATCAATGAATCTAGTATTGATTTCGGGAAACCGTTCATATTGGGAAGAATTCATCTTTACTTCACAATGTTCGCATACGAGAATAATTCAGAAATCAAGGTGTGAAAACGGGTCATCTGTCTATAAAAGTTCAGAGACCTGACTCGCCGCGATGACAACAAAGCAGTAACCAAAGCCATCCCCGGTCTCACGCTCAAAGGGGTGGCACAAGAGAACAGGGGGACGTTCCCCCTCATTTTGAACCTCAGGATAAAACAATGATCACTCCGTTTGCTGAACCGATTGCCCGTCATGCGTCTCGCACTGAGACGCCCGCTGGTGAAACCCGGGTTCCAGAACTGTCTCACAAGCTCGAGAAGGATCTCGTGCAGGTCTTCAAGCTGCTCGCGGACGAAACCCGCCTGAAGATCCTGTTCTTCCTCGGCCGGGAAAAGGAGCTGCATGTCTCCGCCCTGTGTGAGCGGCTCGGCCAAAGCCAGCCTGCCGTCAGCCATCACCTCGCACTGCTGCGTGTTGCAGGACTGATCGAGCCCCGTCGTGACGGGAAGCACAACTACTATTCCATTCAGCAGAGCCGGTTCCACGAACTGATGGCGGAACTGTTCCAGAGCTTCACCGAAGAGAACAACTCGACCGAGTGGCGCTTCGAGAACTTCGTCTTCCGTCAGAACCCAACCGAGTAGTTCCGGCTTGCGGTCGGGACCATCCCGTCCCAACATCCGAAGCATTCGCAATGGCCTCGTGTCGTCCTACGATACGAGGCCATTTTTTTTGAGCGAGCGAAAGGTTCTCTCTCCCCGGCCTGTTCTTCTTCCGCCATCTAACTGCGTTGAATCCCGGCTCCTGATCTCTTGAGCAGGGGATGGCATTCTGACAAGATGGCCGCGATGTATTGATCCGATCTGCCGGAATCTTCATCCCGTTGGCATACCTGACACACCGGGGGCCGCTCTGATGCCAAAGACATTTCTGTCCATCGTTGCAGGACTTCTGTTCAGCCTGACAACAACACTTCTCGTCGCTGCGGAACGGAACATTGTCTTCTTTGTGACCGATGACCAGAGCCCCACGCTGGGATGTTACGGGGACAAGGTAGCGTCGTCCCCGCGCGTTGATGAACTGGCCCGCGACGGGACACTGTTTCGAAACGCCTTCGCGGTCACCGCCAGCTGCAGCCCGAGCCGCTCGACGATCCTCTCCGGATTGTACCCGCACACCAATGGCATGTATGGCCTCATGCATGCCGAACACCATTTCAGCTCTCTGGACGAAATTCGCCCGGTCACACTCCCCGTTGCCCTCGCAGCAGCAGGGTATCGAACCGCACAGGCCGGCAAGCTGCATGTTGGCCCGGAAGCGGCGTACCACTTCCAACACTATCTCGCCAAGCCGGCCCGGAATACGGTGAAACTTGTCGAAGAGTGTGAAAGTTTCCTGACGGCGGATCCCGATACCCCTTTTTTCCTTTACATCGGAACGCCCGATCCGCATCGGGATGGACGCTTTGTTCAAGACTCTCCCGCTCCGTTTAAGCCCAATTCCTTCGGAAACCCTGAGCCGGGAAAGTCCTATCCGGGAGTCTCTGAGATCGAATTCGATCCGGAGACCATCCCAGTCCCCGAGTTTCTGAATGACACACCGGTCGTCCGTGCGGAACTCGCGCAGTATTACCAGTCCTGCGCTCGAGTGGATCAGGGATTTGGTCGACTTGTCGACCTTCTGAAAAAGCACAATCTGTACGACAAGACTCTGATCGTCTTCACATCAGATCACGGGATTGCGATGCCGGGGGCCAAGACCACGACTTACGAAACCGGGCTCCGCGTCCCCTTCATTGTCCGGGATCCGTACCAGAAAAAACGCGGGGTCGTTTCTGAGGCGATGATCAGCCACATCGATATTGTTCCCTCCCTGCTGGACTTCGCCGGGAAATCTTCTCCCTCAAAGCCCCTTCCTCCGAAGAAATTCCGGTACCCCGGACGGTCCTGGATTCAGATTCTGGGGGAAGAGAACCCCAAGGGATGGGACCGGGTCTACGCCTCGCACACGTTTCATGAGGTGCAGATGTACTATCCAATGCGAGTCATCCGGGATCGGGACTTCAAATTCACCTGGAATATCGCTCACCAGCTTCCGTTCCCGTTCGCTTCGGATCTCTGGAAATCAGCCACCTGGCAGGAACAGCTGACCAAGCCTGCTGATGCTCCCTTCGGAAAGCGAACGGCCCACCAGTATCAGTACCGCCCCCAGTTTGAACTCTATGATCTGCGCAACGATCCCGACGAACTGAATAACCTCGCGGACCACCCGGACTACGCTGAGAAACTTCAGGCGTACATTCAGGAGATGAAGGAGTTCCAGACCCGGACCGCGGACCCGTGGCGCAGTAAGTGGACCTACGAGTGAGCCCTCCGCTGCTTCCGAGATGGAGCCCTCACATCAGAGCATTTTGAGGACCTGACGCAGGAGGTTGAGCGCAGCCTTCATGGCCCGCGCTCGGGTAATATCCGGGTTTCCACTCCAGCGAATCACCTCGGACGTCGATTCGATCCCGTTTCCAATCACTCCAATCGGGATCACGGAGACCGGACGTTCGTCGGCATCGGATTCAATCGATTCAGGACCGACATAGAGGACCAGATCCGCTCCTGTCTCCTTCCGCAACTTTTCTGCGAGTACCCCAGGGGAATCAGTCATGGCCGGAAGAACCGCCCCCGCACGATAGCAGGTCGCTGCTCCATCAACAGAAGCGGTGTGTTCTGCCAGAAGACCACACGTTCCACATTCGAGAGTTGCAAACGTCAGGTGACGGGAATTCATCTCGCGAATGACAATATCCTGCAACTCTTCATCCTCGACTCCAAAAACATAATCCCCCAGTTTTTCGCGGATTTGCTGCGATGCCTGATCGATTTTCCGCCGACATTCCTCTTCCGAGGTTCCGTGAGCCACAATCCGCAGGGTGATCGTCGCATCATGCGCGGTGATTCCGATCTCGGGATCACGTCCCCGAGCGGTCAGGTCCCCGAGCAACTCTTCGGTGTGCGACTCCCCTAAACCAAAGCAATTGATCCGGGCGCGCCGGATAACGTGTTGCCCCGCGCGTAATCGCGGAACGACCTGTTCGAAGTACATCTTCTTCATTTCACTCGGGACACCCGGCAAGGCGGCCACCTCGCACACCGTTCCATCCTTCCTCCGAAGGGACATCCAGATTCCCGGTGCGGTCCCGATCGGGTTGGGCAGGGGAGTGGCTCCGTGTGGAAACATCGCCTGAATCCGGTTTCGCGCGGGCATTTCGCGTCCCCGGCTCCGGAAAAATCGCTCGATCTCGCGAAGCGATTCGGGATCGAGCTCCAGCCCCGTTTCGGCAGCCTGAGCCAGGGCTTCCCGGGTCAGGTCGTCGAGCGTCGGCCCCAGACCGCCCGTCATGACAATCAGGTCAGCCCGGTTCATGGCAATGGAAATCACCTGAACATGAGCTTCCAGATCGTCCGCAACGGTCGTGTGAAACCGGGTCGTGATCCCCAGATCCGCCAATTGCAGGCTGAGCCATTGACTGTTGGTGTCCAGCTTGGCCCCCGATGTGATCTCCGATCCAACGGCAATGATTTCCGCATCCATTTGCAGATTCTTTCGTGATGATATTTCCCGTCTGGAGAACAGCACTTAACAGTACAACTGTTTCCACCCGGTCTCGCTCTGATTCCGAAGTCGCTGGAACAATTCGTGCTGCTCCATTTGTCAGTTCGGACCCGCTACGATATCGTTGCGGTCAAATTCACTGCGGTCTTTTCCGCATTGTATCGCATGCTCCCGGTCAGCAGTCAGCGACTTCATTCTGTTTTCGATCTCAGAATGAAGCAGAATGAACCTGTCACCAGCCGGGAGCAGTCTAAAATAGTGCCGATCCGGGATGACGAACCATTCCGAACCGGCAGGCAGTCCCGTGCCCCAACGACAGAGATGAGGAGCAATCCAATATGGCGGAACGAGTGATTATTATCGGATCAGGTCCTGCAGGATGGTCCGCAGCCATTTACACCGCTCGCGCCAGCCTCAATCCTCTTGTGATTGAAGGGGAAATGACTCAGGAAAACTGGGATCTGGGTCGACCTCCTCTCGGACAGCTTGCGATCACAACAGAAGTGGAAAACTATCCCGGGTTTCCGCGCGGCGACCTGAGCCACTATCTGGATGATTCTCTGGCTGCGGAACGTCGGATGATGATGGCTCCGCACAAGAAAGAAGGAGTCAGCGGTCCCGAACTGATGGAACTGATGCGGCAGCAGGCCATCAATTTCGGAACCCGAACCCTCATGGAAGACGTTGTGGAGGTCGATTTCTCCCAGCGTCCGTTCAAGCTCAAGACCAGTAGCGGAACGACATACGAGGCCGATTCCGTCATCGTTGCGACCGGTGCCCGCGCGAATTATCTGGGGCTGGAGTCCGAGAAGCGTTTCAAGAATATGGGGGTCTCGGCCTGTGCCGTTTGCGACGGGGCACTCCCCCGTTTTCGGGATCAGCCGCTCGTCGTTGTGGGGGGCGGGGACAGTGCGATGGAAGAATCGGACTACCTCTCCAAGTTCGCATCCAAGGTGTACATTGTCCATCGCCGCGACGAGTTCCGCGCCAGCAAGATCATGGCAGAACGGGCACTCAACAATCCCAAGATTGAAGTGAAATGGAACTCCGTCGTTGATGAGGTTCTCGGAAACGATGAACAGGGAGTCACCGGCGTCCGAATTCGAAGCACTGAGGACCCGTCCCGGACAGAAGTTCTCGAAGCAACCGGGTATTTCTGCGCGATTGGCCATACCCCGAACACGGAGTTCCTCAAGGGTCAGCTTGAGATGAACGAAAAGGGCTACATCAAATGGACTGTCCCTTTTCGCACGAACACCAGTGTTGAAGGGGTCTTCGCAGCGGGCGACGTTGCCGACGACAACTACCGTCAGGCCATCACGGCAGCCGGCTCGGGATGTCAGGCCGCGCTGGACTGCGAACGCTGGCTTGCCCTTCAGGGAGGGCACTAAGTCAACCCACGGAACGGGATTGTCTCGCTTCCGTAAGGAACGTCAGAAGAATCGCGGGACATCCTGATTGCCTTGGCATTTCCATGCCTTGACGTTGACGAAGAGCTGTTCACCGACTGTGGGCAGCTCTTCCTTTCGTCCCGGTACTGAGTAAATCCACTTCTCACCCTGTCCACTTGTTTCGAAAGACTCTTCCCCACCAATGGCACTCGAAAACGTCAGTCCCGAACTCGATCTTGCCCGCTCCGCTGCACTCGAAGCAGGGGCGTTATTGATGGACTTCCAGAAAAAGGGAGTCACGATTCGGGAAAAGGGGACCAGTGATCTCGTCTCCGAAGCGGATGTTGCTGCCGAGAAACTGATCCTCGACGCCATCCGAAAGCAGTTTCCGGACCATGCCATTGTCGCAGAGGAATCACTCACCAGTCTGACCGATACGGCGCAGCAGCCGCACCTGTGGATTGTCGACCCGCTGGACGGAACAACCAATTTTGCCCACGGAATCCCTCATTTTGCGGTCTCGATCGCGTATTACCGCAATGGACAGCCCGAAGCGGGTGTCGTTTATAACCCGGCACGTGACGATCTTTATCTGGCTGCCCGAGGACACGGAGCCTGGTTCCACGACGAGCGTCTGAGTGTCGGCCCGCAGGAATCACTTAGTGAGTGTCTCGTCGGCCTTGGCTTCTACTACGACCGGGGAGCGATGATGGAAGCGACCCTCGCCACCATCCATCAGCTCTTCAAGACCGGGATTCATGGAGTCCGCCGATTCGGAACCGCAGCTCTCGATCTGGCGCAGGTCGCCCGCGGGTTCTATGGAGCCTTTTTTGAATATCAGCTGGCTCCCTGGGACTTCGCAGCCGGGCGGCTTCTCGTCGAGGAAGCAGGGGGAACCGTGACCGATGCCCAAGGGAATCCGCTCGGAATGAAGAAGGGGAGTGTCCTCGCCTCTAACGGTAAACTCCATCAGACGATGCTGGAGATCATTTCACAATCCGCCGGAAACCTGTTCCGCACCACCTGAAGACTCTTCATTGATGGGAGAGGGTGGTTCCGGGAGCTGAAATGCGGCGGCCACTTCCTCAGGAATCGCCCGCAGCCGGCCATTTTGAAGATCAACAAATGCCCAATTCGTTTCCGCCCGGGCCATCAACAGTTGTCCGCAGTACATCTCGAATTTGCGGAGGGAAGTGAACCGGTTCATGTCAGCGACCCAGGTCCGGATTCGCACCTCAGCCCCTGAAAGAACTGGTCGGCGGTATTCGATCTCGTGTCGCCGGACCAGCCAGGCCCACCCCTTTTCCCGATAGCGTTCCATCGGCCATCCCTGCTCCGAAGAGTGCGCGATGGCTGCGGACTGCATCCACTGAAAGTAAGCCGTGTTGTTGGCGTGTCCCAGTTCGTCGATTTCCCCGTCGCGAACCGAGTGCAGGTATTCGTAATAGATGGGCATCCAAACCTCGAAAAGTCTCAATTCCATGCTGATCCGAGGCACTCAGCGTCCAGGCCGAAAGACCAGTGCCCCGCAATCGTGTCACAATCCATTTTCCTGACCCAATCAGAAAATTCTACCTTGGCCTCAGCTGGGGAGGGTGGCGGCAGCTTCATGATACCGAACAATCGAACCCAAGGGCCGTTACGACTGTCCACTCCTGATTTCCGGAGATCGGATCATTTTCCTTTCGAACCCAAAAGACGTTCAGCACGTGAGGGTCATTGAACAGGAACTTTCGATGTGAGACTGATTTGTGGATGCAATTTTCTCAGCCTGAGCGGCATCTGTCGGTCACACTCTCAACAAGTTCCTCAAATCGGGCGAGATTCACTACGATATGAGCATGGCCCTATTGAAAAATGGGCTCATGGAATCCCCCGCTGCCGAAAAGGGGGGGTGACCCCGATCGAACAGGCTCCCGGAACAGGACTTTACAGGACATCATGTCGTTTTTCCGCCCCAATGTTGAACGTCTTCACGCTTACGTCCCGGGAGAACAACCCCAGACCTCCGGCTGGGTCAAACTCAATACCAACGAGAACCCCTATCCACCCTCCCCGCGAGTGATCGAAGCAATTCAGGAGATCGCCCAGAGCCGGTTGAACATCTATCCTGATCCGCTCGGCCGTCGCTTCTGTCAGGCAGCTGCGGAGGTGCTCGGAATTGATCCCGACTGGATCCTCCCCGCAAACGGAAGCGATGAGAATCTGACGATCCTTGTCCGGTCCTTTGCCGACAAGAACGATCTGATTGCCTATCCCTATCCCAGCTACATCCTGTATGAGACGCTCGCAGAGATTCAGGGAGCAAGGCATGCTCGCCTGCAATTAAATGAGGACTGGTCATGGGATCTGAAACGAAACCGCCCTCTACTGGACCAGACGAAATTGCTCTTCGTCCCGAACCCCAATTCCCCCTCGGGAAATGTCTGGAGCGATGAGACCCTCCGCCAGCTCGTCCCGAGACAGGGGGTTCTCGTCATCGATGAAGCGTATGGCGACTTCGCAGACACACCGGACACATTCGATCTCCTGCGTTCCGATCTAGGTCGTCAGATCATTGTGACACGCACGTTCAGCAAGTCCTACAGTCTGGCCGGTCTTCGGTTCGGATTTGCGATTGCCCGTCCGGAACTGATCGCCGGAATGAGAAAGGTGAAAGACAGCTACAACTGTGATGCACTTTCACTGGCCGCTGCGGAAGCAGCCATTCGCGATCAAGACTGGATGCTCGCAAACCGGGCGAAAGTCATTACCACCCGGACGCGTCTGCAGTCCGTCCTTCAAGAGCTTGGATTCAACATCGTCCCCAGTCAGGCGAACTTCGTCTGGGCAACACACCCTGAGCGTCCGCATCAGCAGCTTTATGAAGAGCTGAAAGCGAGAAAGATTCTCGTCCGCTACATGCGATTTCCACAGGTCCATCCGGCAACTCCGGACAATCCGGATGGGCTGCTGGACGGACTGCGTATCACCGTCGGAACAGATGAGCAGATCACCATCCTGCTGGATGCACTGCGAGAATTGGTTTAGGCGAACTGGTTTAATCTGACTCCGTTCTCACATTAACGAAGAAAACAGCCCCTCATGTCACGCACTGCCACAATCGACCGGACCACCGGCGAAACCCAAATTCGTCTCACCCTGAATCTGGATGGATCGGGTCAGTCCCGGATTGAGACCGGAGTCGGCTTCTTCAATCACATGCTGACACTCTTCGCCAAGCATG
The DNA here is from genome assembly GCA_938015865.1 of uncultured Planctomicrobium sp. Lineage (GTDB taxonomy): Bacteria > Planctomycetota > Planctomycetia > Planctomycetales > Planctomycetaceae > Planctomicrobium. Next base: position 2,358 of record CALLWY010000045.1, on the reverse strand, counting down.
GGCTGTTTGACCTCACGATTGAGGCAAAAGGGGATCTCGACGTCGACCAGCACCATACCGTCGAAGACACCGGGATCTGCCTCGGACAGGCGATTCGACAGGCTGTTGGAGACAAGGCGGGGATCAACCGTTATGGAAGTATGACCCTTCCTATGGAAGACACGCTGGTCACTTCGGCCCTCGATCTGAGCGGGCGATACTGGTTTGTCGACAACTTCAAAATTCCGACCGAGAAGATCGGTGAGTTCGACTCCCAGCTGGTTGAAGTCTTCTGGCAGGCTGTGGCGGCCAACGCCCTGATGAACCTGCACGTTGTGCTTCATCACGGGCACAACAGCCACCACATCGCAGAAGCAATCTTCAAAGCGACCGCCCGGGCATTGCGGGCAGCGATTACGATTGATCCCCGTCAGCAGGGAATCCCGTCCTCGAAGGGGGTCCTGTAAAGAGGGGCGGTTGCAGTCCGATGAAAAATGAAAAAGGCATCCGGGAGATGAGCTTCCGGATGCCTTTTTTGATTCTCGATCAGCCCCTCGCTCATGGGTGCGCCACGGTCATCTTTTCACATCTGGGACTCCAGACGTTTGAGAGTTCCGCCCTGAAAGAAGTTGTTTTTTCTCCCTTTGCGCCTCACCGTCTTCGCGTCTCTGCGTTCAATTCTTTGTTCCCGATCGAGAACCCGTTCCCCGTCGCGGAATGCATCCCTTTTCAAGACAACGACGGGTGAAGAGAACGCAGAGGCAGAGAGAGGCGGGGACGCTGAGAATGTCTCAGGTCTCCTCTCTCACGGGAGTATCGCGGTCGCGTGTCACGCAACAACCGTGTTTTTCACCTCTGGGACTCCAGACGTTCGTAAGATGCGCATTGACGGCGGGCGTTACTCGCTCCCCTCATCAGAGGGCGATGATTTCGGCAATCTCTTCCCGGGTGAAGGGGGTCTTCAACCGGGCTCCGAGCTGTCCCACAATTCGTGACGCTGCGTGCGAGGCCAGACGCCCCGCCTGCTCCCAGCTCAGGCCATTCGTGATCCCGTACAGGATTCCGGCAGCATACATGTCTCCCGCGCCTGTGGTATCGACCGCTTTCACCGGGACTCCGGGGATATAAATCGTTTCTCCATTGTGCATCAGAATGGACCCGTCCGGCCCCAGCGTCAGGGCCACATTTTCCGCGTGACGATGGATCTCGCGAGCACAGGCGGCCGGGTCGTGCTGCCCGGTCAGAGCGCGGGCTTCGTCGAGATTGCAGAAGAGCAGGTCGACAGGCCCTTCGATCAGATTCCAGAATTCCTCCTTGTGGTACTGAATCAGAAACGGGTCCGAGACAGTAAACGCCACTTTCACGTTGTTCTTTTTCGCCAGTTCAATGGCCCGCAGTGCCGAAGACCGATTCGGCTCGCCGGTAAAGAGGTAGCCTTCGACATAGACATACTTCGACGCCCGGATCTCTTCCTCGGAGATGTCTTCCGGTTGCAGCGTGGAGGAGACCGCCAGATTCGTCAGCATCGTTCGCTGGGCGTCTTCGGTGATCAGGATAACGCACGTCCCGGATTGCCCCTGCGCCGGGGCGACTTCGACCTTCACCCCGCGATTGCGCATGTCGGTCAGGAAGAACTCTCCGATTTCGTCGTTGGCCACCTTACCTGCATAGGCGGCTTTCCCTCCGAATTCAGCAATCCCCATAATGGTATTGGCGGCCGATCCACCGGCGCACCGGGTCACGTCGCGTGAATTCAGATGAGCCAGAACCTGCTGTTGGGCTCCATCCTCCACCAGAGTCATGATTCCCTTGGCAAACTTCAGCTCTTCGAGGGTCTCGTCCGAGACGTGAGCCTGAATATCCACCAGTGCATTGCCAATCCCAAAAACGTCGTAGGTCATTATGAATCGGATCTGTTGTGCGACGTGAAAATCAGCTCATTTTGCAAAAAATGGCTGATGGCGATGGTCTTCTCGCCCGCAGCGAAGGCAATACAGCACTGCCTCTCAACTGAAAAGAGGAAAGTTTAACCGGTCTGATCGTCAGCGGAATACAACGAGGTCCTGATCCCAGGGAAACTTCGGAGGAAATCACATTCTTGCAGTCACCATTCAGCGATTTTTGCCCGGCCATCTGACTGGTTCCGGTGCCATGGAGCAGTTGCCGGGACGGCATTAAATGAAATCGATCGGGCAGTTTGCGATTTTTGCCCCGGACCGCTAAGATTCCTCACTTCTGTATTGATGCACGGCAGGTTATCGGTGGAAAGGGTGTTGTTTTATGGCCAAAGAAGGGGCCATTGAAATGGAAGGCCTTGTGCTGGACGCCTTGGCCAATACGCAATTTCGGGTGCAGTTGGATAATGGGCACATTGTTCTG
>CALLWY010000044.1 GCA_938015865.1 uncultured Planctomicrobium sp. | reverse complement strand
CAAGGGAGCCGTAGCCGTTTTTCTCATTCAGGGCAATTTCAAAACACGTTCTCAGTGATCATCTCCCACAATTGGCTGTCTTCGGCAAGACGAAATGAGGTCATGAAGCGTCGCTACGTTCTGACCGATTCCGACAATGATCGCCGTACCAGTGGACAACTTTCAGTTTCCGGATGGTGGTGACGACTGCGTCCTCCGCTATCAGGAATTGAAGTGCATCTCGGGCAACTGAACATCACTGAGACGAGATCCGAGCCGCTTCATTAATCTCAATGTGACGGTGAGTCTGCTCGGTCGGTGCACCGGGGAGCCCTAGGACACGGTCATCTTTCAATTGTACTCCACTGAGCCGACGAGTATGTGACTGCGTGAGCAGATAGTAAAGCGTTTCAGTGGCCTGCTGTATGGGTAGCCCGTCTGGCCGTATGTTGGAGATACAGTTTCTCTGAGCGTCGTTCGAGCCGGTTTGCGGTTCATAAATAAAATAGGCTCCCAGACTATCCGGAGAACTCAGCCCCGGACGTTCGCCCAGGAGAATCAGGGAGATTCGGGCTTTTGCAAGTGCACCAATTTCATCCTGCAGCGCCACTCTCGCCTGGCGGGCAATGACAATCGGCGCAATTTTCCAGTCCGCTTCCTGCAGCAACGGCACCAATTCCTTCAAAAGCGGGACCGAATGTGCTTGTGCCGCCGGCGAAGAGAGGCCATCGGCCACAATGACCACCAGATCGTATTGAGTCTCTGCCGGGAGATCCGATCGTAGCAGAGGCCCGATCCTGCCTGCTTCCTCTTTAGGTAACTGACGTCCGAGATCGGGGCGACGTAAATACTCAAAGCGGTCACGCGCATTGCTGGTTGTCACAACTGTTGGCAGGCCGAGTTGTGCCAGTTCGCTTGCAAGGAGTTCGGCATCAAGCGATGCATGCACTGCGTCCCGAGCGAGGCTGTGGGCAAAGTTGAATGTCAGCCACTGTGACGTCGGGAGACTTCCCCCTGCACGACCGAGAGCGATTCGTGCCTGCGTCAATGTCTTCCAGGAGGACCAGGGATCTTGTGAAGTCGACATTTGGGAGCGGTTACGACGATGGGATTAGTGGCTGAGGAGCCTGTGTTGATTGGACACGGAAAGCAGCTGACCACGTTGATCCAGAATTCCGTTTTCCCAGAGCCAGTTTTCAAACTCCGGCGCCGGTCTCAGCCCCAGTGTCTGTCGCAGATAGTGACTATCGTGGAATGATGTCGACTGATAATTCAGCATGATATCGTCTGCGCCGGGAACCCCCATAATATAGTTCACGCCTGCCATTCCCAGCAGAGAAAGTAACACATCCATATCATCCTGATCTGCATCCGCATGGTTAGTGTAGCAGATATCGCATCCCATCGGCAGGCCCAAAATCTTTCCGCAGAAATGGTCTTCCAGTCCCGCGCGTAAAATCTGTTTCCCATTCAGGAGGTACTCAGGGCCAATAAACCCGACGACAGTATTCACCAGCAAAGGCTGATAGCGTCTGGCCACAGCATAGGCCCGCGCTTCAAGTGTTTGCTGATCAATTCCGTGATGAGCATCTGCGGACAGGCACGACCCCTGACCTGTCTCGAAATACATGACGTTGTTTCCCACAGTCCCCCGTCGGAGCTCCAAGGCCATCGCATAGGCTTCATCAAGCACAGAGAGTGAAATACCGAAGCTGGAATTTGCTTTTTCGGTCCCTGCGATGGACTGAAAAACGAGATCGATCGGCGCTCCCTGTTCCATGGCCTGAATCGAAGTCGTCACATGGCAAAGAATGCAGGATTGCGTGGGGATGGAATATTTCTCAATGAAATCATTTAGCACGGAAAGCAGTTCGATTGTGCGCGGAACGTTGTCGGACGCCGGATTGACACCGATGACGGCATCTCCGCATCCATAACACAAACCGTCCACGATCGACATCGCGATGCCGCGCGGATCATCCGTAGGATGGTTCGGCTGAAGTCGTACCGCCATTCGTCCTGGTAGTCCCAGTGTGTTTCGGAATCGGGTGACGACAGAGCATTTTTTGGCTGCCAGAACCAGATCCTGATTTCTCATCAGTTTCGAAACGGCTGCAACCATTTCCGGAGTCAGTCCGGGTGAGACCGCTGCAATTTCGGTGGAACCGGTTTCATACGCAAGCAGCCATTCCCGGAACTCGCCGACGGTCTTGCTTTTCAATGGTGCGAACGCCGATTGATCATGAGAGTCATAAATCAACCGAGAGACTTCATCGATCTCCGGATCGATGAGCGGTTCGTTCAGAAAGTCAACGAGAGGGACATCGGCGAGTGCGAACTTTGCGGCCGCTCGTTCTTCCTCAGATTCCGCTGCGATGCCAGCAAGCTCATCACCGGAACGTCGCGGCGAGGCCTTCGCCAACAATTCACCCAGCGAGGAAAAGGCCCATGTCCGGGCTCCAAGTTGATATCGACGGGTTGCTGTCATAAG
>CALLWY010000043.1 GCA_938015865.1 uncultured Planctomicrobium sp. | reverse complement strand
GGCCATCCGTTCGAATCGTACGCTCCGGCAGGGAGGACCCCGCTGTCAGGAAGCGATGCTGTGTTCTGGGGACGGATCACCGGCGGGGTTCCGGAGGGAGAGGTTGTTCCGGGAAGGGCTGGACGTGTTCCGGCACCGGACAGCGAATGTGAATGAAAATCCCGGGAGGGGACGCTCACGTTGTACTGATTGTTGCCATACTGATCATTCCCCAACGGGACATTGAGCTGCGACCCTGGAGGTGGAGCGTTATTTCCCTGAGCCGGATTGGGTTGAATGGTCTGAGCGGAATTCTGCGGGCCATTCGGAGTTCTGGCCTGTGCTCTCTCCTTCTCCATCTGCCGGAGCTGTTCGGGGGTGTACTGCAACTCGCCACGACTGACATACGGAGCATGAGGCCATTGCTCAGGAATGATTCCATTCGGACCGGGTGCATTGGGGGTGTACATCATCCCCTGCGTATTGGGATAGGTGTACTGAGATCCTGCGGACGCAGACAAAGGAGAATTGACCGGGCCCTGATTCCAGATTTCCTGAACAGCAATGTTGGCTTCCTTGCCGGCCTGCCATCGCTGGGCTTCGTATTCCCGCATCGAGCTGTTGTAGTCGCGGGGAATATTGCTGTTCTCCATGGTCTGGGTGTCATACCGTGAGGCCGTCCCAAACTGTTCCTTGGAGTAACTTGGATAGACCTGCGGAGGCATTTGCCCCCCTTGTGTGTACGCAGGGGGACGAACCGGCTTGGGATAAGGCTGGTAGGCGTCGTTGAGGTTCGGAGGAGGGACGCTGTCCGGCATCCATCGTTTCGGCTCTGGTGCCTGACTCGGATCGTAGGACATGGAGCCGGGAGGCTGAATGCCTGGTGCGGAGTTCTGGATCACAGGGAAGACACTTCCGGGGCCCATTCCCATCCCCATGCGGGCAGCAATCTGCGTTGCATCCTGATAAGAATTCCCACGAGGTGAAGCACCTGCACCGGGCGCCACTCCAGGCATCGACGGCGCCCCCTGTTGTTGAGGAGTCTGTCCGGCAGAGCTCATAGGTGCGGATGGGGCCAGAGAGGGCTGCTGTTGCCCCGGAATGTGACCATGAAACCTCGCAGGTGCGTTGCCATTTGGCCCTGAGGTGTTCTGGGAATACTGTGGATCACCCTGACTGGAAAATCCAGGGCCCCGGTTCGCTGGACCGGGATTCGGACGTCCGGGCAACGCCTGAGCATCAGTCTGCAGAATGGGTGACGTTGTCGGTTCGGTGTATTGGTACTGCTGATACGCTTGAGTAACGACGTTTGTATCAGAAGTCTGTTCGCTGTTTGCCGCTTGCTGAATGCCGGTCCACGGCTTCTGATAGGCAGGATGGACCGCAGGAGAGACCGGGCCGGATGGAGGACGGGTGTTGTCCTGCTGCATTGGGGCTGGGGCCACCGTCCCCATGTGCTGTTCAGATTGCGAGAGGGACTGCTCATATCCCCGTTCAGCAGGGGGAGCATATTGCTCCATTGAGTAGGAGGGGGGATTTGCTGCCATGGCCCCAGGGGCCAGTTCCGACTGCCGGTATTCCCACGGGTTCTGATAGGACGGCATGGGTGGATTCATGGAGGGGCTGTTGACGCCGCCTGCATATCCTCCTCCCCACAGATTTCTCTGCTCCGCGCCGGGAATCGGAGTAATCTGCCCCGTCTGGTCATCAATCATCAGCGGCCCGTCATGGCGCCGCGTGAGCGGCTCACGGTCAATCGCTTCCAGCTGTGCCCGAAGCAGACTTTCCTGTGCCAGACGTCCAGAGAGTTGCGGGGGCTGTTGAGGTGACTGCGCCGAGTTGGCAGCGACGGGAGGTCTCTGTGAACGAAACTGCTGTTCGTACTCTTCCTGACGACGCTGAATATCTTCCGCGAGCTTTTGTGCGGGGGATTTGCCGGGGATCAGACGGTCAAAAATGGATGAGTTGGCTTTGACAATCGGATCGGATTGCGGTTTGGGAGAGTTTTCCGCGATCGCCTTCTGCACTTCCTCTGGAGAGAACACCTTGGAATAGGCTTCCTCAGCCTGTTTGATCTTTCCCTGCCGGGCATAGGCATCTCCCAGGTGTTTCATCGCTCTGAGATTGCCGGCGTTTGCCTGAACGGCGCGAAGTGAATATTGCTCGCTCTCGGAGAGTCTTCCCTGAAGGAGGTAGGAATATCCCATATCGCCGAGGATATCAGAGTCGTTTGGCTTCTGGGTCAGAGCGCGGAGATAATGACGCTCTGCTTCCGCGTAGTTCTGCTCCAGATCCGCGACAATCGCCAGTCCGTGATGAGCACTGGCACTTTGTGGAGCAAGATTGAGCGCAGCTGCGAAGTTTTCCCGGGCACGTGGGAGATGCTGTGATGCCCGCGACGAAAGTGATGGGTCGGTGCTGTTCTTCAGGTTGTAATAATTGGCAATTTCCTGCTGCCCGAGTCGAACGTATTCTTCGACGCTTTTGTTCGAGGCACTGGCGGCACTCTGGGCGGCCTGTTCTGTCAGCCCCGGAGACATCTGATTGAGCTTGGCCACAAGCTCTTCCGATGCTGCGGCGTTTTTCAGTTCATCCTTATGAGACCAGTTGGTCAGACCACGGGTGGTCTGGCATCCCGCTCCCAGCAACACGCAACATGCGGTCAGCTTCATGAATCGATTCATGGAAGTCCTTTGAGATGCGCAGCGGAATGGGATGGGGCCAGAGACGGACAGTCTGACATCCAGAATTGTCCGAAGCAGATGTGTCTGAAACCAGGCCATCGGGAGGGGGGACGGCTTGAATGGAGGTGAGGAAGGGAAGGGAGTCACCGGCGGATACCGGCAAGAACCGAAGTTCTACCGCAGTTCAACCTTTGCTGTCGAGTTGAACTCGGATTGCCAGCTTCGCTCCGACGAATTCCGGCAGTTTTTGCAGGTGTGAGTCTGTCGGTGTATCGTCTTGTGATATTGGTTGTTACGGCGAACAGTCCCTTCGGGATGCCGCAGGAGAGATTGTTTGCGTACGACCTTTTGGCGTCTCAAGCCTGCCAATTATACATTTCGAAGTCGGCCGACGGGACGACCATATCAATAGCCCCTTCGCTCGGAGTTCTCTCAATGACCTGCCCTGCTTTCAGGAGTTCGGCAGCCACATGGAGACGTTGTCCCACGCTGACTCCCAGATCCTTCCAGGGAACAGAGAGTTCAAAAACACGGTCAATGGCATAGCGTCCGCCGGCTCCTTTGACGGGCTTTTCGTCAATGACAATTTGAGGTGTCTCCCCTTTGGTTGCTTCACAGCGAGTGCGGATCTCCGTCCCGTAAGGTTCAATAAACCGGAAGCGAATTTCGTCAAACTCCTTCAGGTCCAGACAGGCCTTCGAGGGAGTGTCGAATCGGAGGAGCAGATGCTGGTTGTCAAAGCCGAAGTAGATATGGCGGATGACGCTGTCACTGACCATGGTCATCGTGCCGCGATCACTTCCGGCGACATAATGTCCGGCGTGCAGCCATTCAAAGTAGGTCATCCGACCATCCACCTTCACCTGAAGGAAAGACTTTGGGTTGGAGTGGATCTGTCGACGTTCCGCACGGGCCACCGGTTTGAGAAGGGCTGAAGGGGGAACCTCATTCAGAATCTGGTAAACGTTTCGCAGGTGGCGCCTGAACAGCTCATCAAAGAGGGCGTCCTGTGCGGAGTTGTGGTCGTCCCCATACCACCAGAACCAGTCACTCCCCTCAGCGATCATCAGTTCTTCCCAGGCCCGCTGTACGGTCTCTGGGCTGAACCGGGGATTTTTCTCCGCCTTGAGCAGGAACTCCCGAGTAATGTGGACAAGATCCCACGCATCCCGATCGTCCTGATGACCGATCCAGATGTAGAAGTCATGGTTGATCCAGCTTCCCGCAAACAGACGTCCGATCTTGTTGGTGGGGGGATGCTTGGAGAGGTATTCGCTGACACGCATGGGCTGGATGTCGCGATCCTGTACCGCTCCCTGATAAAGCTTGCGCAGAAAAGCGACTCCCCCATCCGGGTAATATTCCCAGCAGTTTTCTCCATCCAGAATGATCGGCACGAGAGCGGGGTGCTCTGCATGACCGGAAACGGACCGACCGATCGCTTTGACCTTCCCAAGAAGATCATCTGCAGCCCAGTTGGGATCGTTTCGTTGATAGTGGAAGCCAATCAGATCGCTCAGGCCATGATCACGGAAGATGATAGCCAGCGGCTTCCCTTCCTGTTCAATCCGCCAGGGGCGGTAGAGCATTTCGGGCCGATTGATCAGTCCGTTGCCATCGCGGTGGACGAATCCTTCGGTCGAATGAGTCAGGATTTCTTCATCAGTGGCAATCCACTCGATACCCGCATCGGCAATCGCAGCGATGATGTCCTGAGAAACGGACCCCTCTGACGGCCACATCCCTCGCGGAGGTGTCCCGAACAGCTCCTGATGGTACTCGACTGCCATTTGCAGATGCCGAAGAGCATCCTCTTTGTAACTCTGCGTGTACTTCGGCAGGGGACAGCCCGGCATGGCTTCCCGGGCACATTTCTTGTCCCAGAGCAGGGGGAGAATCGGGTGGTAGAAAGGGGTCGTTGTGATTTCGAGCTGTCCCCCTTCCGAGAGCTTGCGATGAAGCGGGATTACTTCAGCCACCAGCTCCATCTGCTTCTGAAGCAACCATGCCTTTTCATCTTCGGAATAATCGCGTCCCTTTTCGCGAAATGCCCGCAAGCTGGAATCTCGCTCAAAGACGAGTTCATGAATCCAAGTCAAGTTGCTCCAGACCTGCAAATCTCTCAGATCTTGTGTGTTGAACCGGGGAAGGGCCTGCTCCGCGCTATCCCGACCAAGTCCCCTTTTCTGCTGGAGTTCGTGATAGCGGGGGAAAGGACGAATCATGGTCCATTCGTTGGCCATGAAAAAATTGTCCAGAAGGTAATGGGCGTCTTCTTTGTTCAGGGAATCGGCCGGGAGCCGCGAGACATCCAGATGCCGATCGCTTCCTCCCTTCACATAACGTTGAATTTGAAGCAACAGACTGGGGACCAGATTGATGGTGCAGTGAAACTCAGGAACTTCCTGAATATGCAACGCCATCCCGACGTAATCTTTAGTGGCATGCAATCGAACCCAGGGCATCAGGTTTTCCCCGGTGACATCATCCGGGTAGTAGGGCTGATGCTGATGCCAAAACAATGCAAGGGAAACAGGCTGCATGAGTTCAAATGCCCGACTGAAGGAATCTGATACCAATCGTTGATTTTGAGCGACGAGACAAATTTCCGATCAGAAACACTTCGATGCGAAAGGATTAATTCCTCCTGGAACGAAGCGCTCTACTCGGGAGACTTCGGATCCGAGGGACACTGTCGCTCCCGGATTCCGAAATCCAAATTGCCCGGAAATCTCCGTTTTATGATTCTCTCGAGAGATTTACCGGTTTGAAGCCATCGACTGGCTCCGAATCATTTCATCGCAGCGGCCTGCGCGCGTTCATAGACCTGTACGTATCCACGTGCACTCTCTTGCCAGGATCGATCCTGACTCATTCCGGTATGCATGACCTTTGACCAGTCATCGCGGAAGTGAGTGAACATTCCGACTGCTCTCCAGACCGCTGAGAGAAAGGCATCTGGTGTGTATTCATGGAAGACGAATCCCGTTGCCCGACCTTCTGCCAGATTTTCGGGAGAGGCATCGACCACGGAATCGGCCAGCCCTCCGACGGCATGGACAATTGGCACTGTTCCATAAATCAAACTGTACATCTGGTTGAGTCCGCATGGCTCAAACTGGCTCGGCATCAGATACGCATCGGCTCCCGCTTCGATGCGGTGAGCCAGCTTTTCGTCAAACCCGATCCGGACGGCCACTTTCCCCGGATGCCGGGACTGAAGTCCACGCAGAAAATCTTCCGCCCATTTCTCTCCAGTTCCGAGGAAGACCATCTGTACATCGGCAGCCAGAATTTCGTCTGCTTTGGCAGCAATCAGGTCGAGACCTTTTTGGCCAGTCAGCCGGGAGACCATTCCAAACAGCATGGCATCCGGGTTCAGGTGGAGATTCATTTCCGCCTGAAGTGCGGCCTTGCAGCGTCCCTTCCCAATAACGGCATTTTCTGTGGTGTAATTCAGTGGCAGAAATTCATCTGTCGCAGGATTCCACTCGGTCGTATCGACCCCATTCAGAATGCCAGTCAGCGAGTCACCTCGTTCCAGCAATATTGGGTCCAGTCCGTAGCCGTATTGGGGAGTGCAGATCTCGCGTGAATAGGTCGGACTGACCGTCGTCACCATATCTGCAAATGCAATTCCGGTTTTCAGCAGGTTCAGGTGGCCATAATGTTCCATCTGACGCCAATTGAAATACGACTCGGGAAGTCCGGTCAGTTCCATTTGCCATCCGGGGAACTGACCATGAAATGCCATGTTGTGAATGGTCAGAACGGTCCCCGTGTTAATGAAACGCCCTCCCTGTGATCGCTCATGATGAACCAGGGCCGGGACCAGTGCGGTCTGCCAGTCGTTGACGTGAATGATGTTCGCTCGTGTCAGAGTCTGGGCAATCTCCAGAACGGCCCGACTGAAGAAGATGAACCGCTCGGCATTGTCCGGATAGTCGACTCCGTCTTCGGTATAAAGGCTCTTGCGGTCGAAGAATGTCGGCTGGTCGACGAGGAGGACTTCCACATTCGTCCCGGGGAGGAGTGATCTGCGGACCGTGGCCTTGATCGTGGACTGCCGCAATTCGATCCGAATGATTGCGACAGGTTCACCACGCCGGGATTCAGGGATGATGCGCCGATACAAGGGGAGCACCAGTGTCACATCATGTCCCGATTGAGACAGGGCTTTGGACAATCCTGTCGCTACATCGGCCAGTCCCCCGGTCTTGGCGTAAGGGACCGCCTCGGAGGTCGCCATCAGAATTCGCATGGATTCGATTGATCGTCTTGGATTTTCCTGCAGAGCACTGACAGGAAATCAGGAATATTCCCGTACTTCGGACAATCCGAACGGTGTGGCGACAACGTAATCGATCTGCGTCGATTCGTGAAGAAGAATAGGGAAAAATCAGTGGAGACAGGCAATTCGGCCCGATTTAATGGCCATCCGGAAGATCCGGTCCGGATGGTTTCAGGGGCAACTCAGCGGAGCTTGCCCTTGGGACCCACTTCTACCGGGATTCGCCAGAGACTGGAGACTATTGATGCATGCGGGAACCTGCAACGGTGTACTCAGGTTCTTTGAGGTCGGGACCATCGTTTGTGTCAGGGGCATGGTCAGCAGGGTTCTCAAGTCTCGCCTCGGAGGCTGTTGAGCGAGGTTCGACAGTTGCGAGGACTGAATCGAGAACCTGAAGATCCTTTTTGGACGGGAGAATCGGAGGGGCAGAATTACTGCTCGATTCCGGTGAGGTGGGCATGGTGGAACCGGGATCGGCCACCCAGATCATGTCTCGCCCCATCTTTTTCGCTGTATACAGAGCCATGTCGGCTCGCTGAGTTAGCGAATCTGGTGTGTCTAGTGAGTTTGCTTCGGTGACTCCGCAGCTGATCGTAATCCGGAATCGCTGTTCGCGAAATTCGCATTCCACCTGTCGCATCATCAGGCGGCAGGACTCAGCCAGATGATTGGCATCCTTCAGGATACAGCTTGGGAGGACAATGCAGAATTCTTCGCCCCCGTATCGGGCGACCATTGCTTTCCCCCCGAAGAACTCCTGCATCTTTCGTGAGACGGTTCGGAGGACAGCGTCGCCAGCCTGATGTCCAAACTCATCATTGAACGCTTTGAAACGGTCAATGTCGATCATGATCATCGACAACGGTCCGCGCCGACTCTCCGGTTCCCGCAGAAGTGTTGTCAGCATTCGATCGAGAGCCTGACGATTGGCCAGCCCGGTCAGCCCGTCAGTCATCGCAGCGTGCATGTATTCATTTAACAGGTCTTCCTGAACGCGGATATCGGCTTTGATGGTTTCTGCCAGTCCAACGGCCGAAACAAGCCCCAGTAATCCGCTCATCAACCAGACTGACTGAAGGTTTCCACTGAGTTCAGGAAGCCAGCCAGCAACGAGAAGACAGGAACTGATCCAGGCACAGATTCCAACCAGCACAAAGCGAGAATTCATCGCCCGCGTCTGAATCTCATGAGTGAATTTTGCCTGATCCACGGCTTTGACTCCTTGTGACTGACATCGATGTCAAAACCTAGTCTGAAATACACGCGGGGCAGCGAAATCATACTGGAACGTAAAATTTCTCAGGAGGCGTGCCCTGAGCGACAGATACGGCCGGACTCTTCGGCGGGTTCAGTACAATTGGCACAATCGCTTTACGCGCTTTAATGGTCGCAGTTGAATAATTTGGATTAGCCAGTTTGAAGAGTGAGTCAGATTGCCTCTTTCCTTTTGGCCCAGGCGAGGGAAACGCCGGTGATTGGAGGGGAATGGTGTGGCGAATCGCTGCAGGCAAGGCCTGCTCGTGGGAGTCCTCGTGGGAGTCACTGTTCGGAGGCACTGCCTCATTGAAAGTCCCCATGAAAACAAACAGGGCTGCTCCATTTCGGAACAGCCCTGTCTTTGGGATTCAACTCGCAGACTGGATTCGCGGGAATCCAGCTCGGAATCAATATGATCGCGGGCGGACGCTTCCCTGAACCCGCAATGGCAGTCCCATGATGCGGAGGAAGCCTTCTGCATCCGTCTGATTGTAGCTGCCACCCGCTTCCATGCTGGCGATGGCTTCGTCGTAAAGACTGACTGGGGAAGTTCGGCTCTTCACTCGGACGTTTCCTTTATAGAGTCCGAGCACCACTTCTCCTGTGACAGGCTTTTGCAGTTCCCGGATGAACGCCATGAGTGCGTCCATCTTCGCACAATACCAGAACCCGTAATAAACCATTTCCGCCACTTCAGGGCTCAGGCGGTCCCGGAGGTGAGTTGCATCGCGATCAAGCGTGAGCTGTTCCAGTGCCTGATGAGCAGCGTAAAGGCATGTCATCCCCGGGGCTTCATAGACTCCCCGACTCTTCATTCCAACAAACCGGTTCTCGACGATATCAATACGGCCGACCCCGTTCTTGCCCCCCAGTTCGTTGAGCTTTTTCACAATCTGTGCGGGGGAAAGTCGAACACCATCGACTGCCACCGGGATGCCCGATTCGAATTGAATCGACACGCTCGTTTCTTCGTCCGGGGCTTCCTGCGGCGAAACGGTCATACCGAAATCAATGGCGGGGATCCCGTCAACTGCCGGATCTTCGAGAACACCTGCCTCATAGCTGATGTGCAGGCAGTTTTCGTCAGAGGAGTATGGCTTCTTGACCGTCGCCTTAACTGGAATGTTCTTCGCTTCGCAGTACGCCAGCATTTCAGAACGGCCGGGAAACTGATTGCGAAACGCTTCGATGCGCCACGGAGCGATGATCTTGCACTTGGGATCGAGTGCTTCTGCTGCCAGCTGGAATCGACACTGATCGTTCCCTTTGCCGGTGGCTCCGTGAACAAATCCGGATGCCCCGACTTCGCGGGCCCGCTGCAGACAGGCTTTCGCAATCAGAGGACGGGCAATACTGGTCCCGAGCAGGTAGATGTTTTCGTATTTCGCCTGCCACTGAAGGACAGGGAAGGCGAAGTCGCGGCACAGCTCATCCTGAACGTTGACGGAAATCGCCGACTTGGCCCCGATCTTTAATGCTTTATCGAGAATCGCGGTGATATCCTCGCAAGGCTGCCCGAGATCGACGTAAAGGCAATGGACATCCAGTCCCTGGTCAATCAGCCAGCCAACGAGAACCGAAGTATCCAGACCCCCGCTATACGCCAAAACAACCGATTCAGACATGTGAACCTCAAACGATCCTCAAAATGGAGGCTCACGGGACGCCCAGTGAACAACGATCGTCACTAATGGGGGCAATTCGTAGCGCTCCTGTTAACTTCGCATAGTATTGCGAAAATCCTGCTCACATTCCAATTCATCATGACCCATGACGCTTTCGCAATGGATTCAATTGGACTGCTGTTGGTCGACGCAGGAAAGTGAAGGAGTTTTTTTGATCCGTCCGTTCGGCACCGGTGTGTCATCGGTTTTGGAAGTCACCCGCGAATTCCCGCAAATTCATGCGACATCCGGCCGCAGGCGGGCTGGTTCATGGATCAGGAACTTTTCATAATCTCCAGAGAGTTCTCGACGATGTTTGGCCGGTCGGAATTCGATTGATCTCATCCCTCACGATTTGGAAACCGGATTCCCATGTCCGTCTCGATCTTCGCTGTCCCTCTTCTCCTGATGATGGCGATTGTGAATCGTCTGGCAGGGAGAAAACGGCCGCAGCTGATTCAGATTGTGACGGTCATGGCAGCGTTACTGGTCATTGGGCTCTTGGCCAGTTCGATTGTGACTTCGGCGGTCACTTCCGGAAGCTGGTGGCGGGACGACATGATCAGCCGGGGGAGTCTGATGACTGCCGGTGCGGTTGTACTGATTGTCTCTCTGCTGGAAACGTCTCCAATATTGATTGCAGCGACGTGCTGGAGTGCCGGGCTACTCTGTCTTGCCGGACTTTCGAGTCTGCTGATGGTCCAGTGGGCGGCGATTCAGTTTTCGATCTTCCCGCTGCTGTTTTACGGAGTCAACTG
>CALLWY010000042.1 GCA_938015865.1 uncultured Planctomicrobium sp. | reverse complement strand
TCATTTGCACCGTTGCGCCCCGTGAGGATCAACTTTGACGTCGGACAGGTGCTCTGGCACTTCAGCAGAATCGGTCGAATTCAGCAGGAAGTCCCCTGTCCATCCTCGGCGAAAATGGCTGGAGTTCGGTACGGATTTTCATCGCCGCCGCACCTGTCAAACTCCACTATTCCCCAGAGTAATCGACCTGCCTTAAGGGCAGGATGAGACGAATGTGCCGATTACCTGAGCGATATGAGAGGGAAAACTGGCAGAACCGTTACAGTTTAACAGGCTTCGCACGTCGTCATGATCTGAAGGTCATGGACCGAAGGAAGCAGGGATCGACTGGTCCTGCTGTCTCACTTCTGGACTTGTGCGACGGTTGTCGATGTGGGGGAGGGATTCGACGGGTCTTCCTTCCGAAGGATTTGCGGGAGAGGATTACGGGGGCGCGCGGCGGATTCCGGAGTTCCGAGGTACGTTAAGCGGATCCTGTTGTGGCTCAACATGACGACCTCGAATTCCAGTCTTTGCACGACATTATTACGGACAACCTCGAGAGTCAGATTCGGTTCCTGTTGATTCTGGTAGCTGCTGGCGGACTTGGGCCGATAGGAGTATCGCCCAAAAGCGGGGCCGCTTGGGGAGTTCAGAAACACCGATCCATCTTTACGGAAGCGGATGGACATGGAAGCGTTGTACCATCTCCCCTGTAGCTTTTCGTGTTCCGTCTGCATGCAGGAGCTACTTACGACAAGTAGCAGCAGCGACAGCAGGCCGAAGAGACGGGCAGGCCGTTTCCCGGAAGACAAACCACCTGATAAAGAGGCTGTCCGGGAGACTTTGAATGCGACCGATGTATCCATTGCCATCTTGAAATCGACTTATCTTCGTGGGCTTGTATTCGTGCAAACAGGATCAGGGGGCCGGGGGCACGACATGTGCGAGCCGTGGCTCATTCCCTTCGTAAATGGCCACAGATCCGCTCGTAATCTGATAGGGACCGAGCGGAGCACCAAACAGATTCGACCAGATGCTGTAGACCTGAACGGTCTTTGAGGTCTGGACTGCAAAGAAGTGCGAACCAGTTTCAGGATCGACCTCTGCGAAGAAATTGAAGGGGGCTCCGTTATTGTTCACTGCTCCAAGAACCAGTTCCCCGGTTGCGGAATCGTTGTCGTTAGGAGCGTTGCTATTGTTTTGATTCGCCTGCAGAACCAGCGGGACTCCCGCAGACGGATCATTTTCATCAAGCCCGATCACCGTGTTTGCTCCAGCTGCGGCAATGGCATCTTGACGGGCCTGAGTTCGGGCAGATTGACTATTCGTGTTCGCTTCCGCCCAGCTTTTCACGCCGGAAAGAGCTGCTGCTTCAAGGGCATGGGTCAATTCAATCCGTGCCAGCCAGATGCGTCCCACATCGACCACCATTCCCAGCAGAAACAGCAGTGCTGGAAGGGCCAGAATCAGCCAGAGCAGCACCACGCCCCGCCGCCGGGCGAACGGGCGAAGAACGGGTTGGTTTGATGGCTTCTTCTTCATCGACGAATTTGTGTCAGGCGGAATGCGATGAACTTATTGAACGAAAAATGAGATTGCGTTAGGGCGCTGGCTGGCTGTCCTGCGTGCGGATTTCGATTGTCTGGGTGCAGCTGCTGCTTGCGCCACATTGATCTGTCACCGTCAGTGTCACCTTGTAGATTGCGAAATTAGGGCCTTCCGTAATCCCTGCCACCTGATTCGGATCGACGGGAACTCGCAGTTCGACCTGAAATGTTGGCGAGTTTCCGTTGAGTGGATTGACTTCTGCCCCAAGCCCCTGGCTGGAATCGATGGTCGCGGTCCACAGGTATTGGAGGTTGCTTGTGCCCTGTTCTGGGTCCATCGTCCCTGTTGCATCGAAGTTCACCGTAATGGATGCAATCGATGATGGATCACCTAGTTCATTGGACAGGATGACCGTTTGCCCACAACTCCCTAACGGGAATGAAGTCCCATCTATGGTCTCAAACAGACCAAGGGGGGAAGCCAATGCTCCCGTGACCTGCACGGTGGGGGGCTGATTATTGGTTTCCAGACGCATTGTCGTGGTCTGCTGAAAGGTGC